>CAXTCN010000009.1:0-97484 GCA_964242575.1 uncultured Acetobacteraceae bacterium
CCTTGGCCCACTGGATGAAGTCCGCCACGATCAGGAAGTAGCCGGGGAACCCCATCCCGGCAATCACGTCGAGCTCGTACTTCAGCCGCTCGCCATACTGGGCGCGCATTGCCTCGTTCGCCCCCAGCGCGTCCATGCGCCGGACCAGCCCCTCGGTCGCCATCGCCCGGATCGTCTCGTCCTCGGTCTGGCCGGGCCGCACCTTCGGGCACATCGGCAGCAGCGGCTTGCGCGTTTCCGCCATCACCGCACAGCTTCGCGCGATGGCCAGCGTGTTGTCGCACGCGTCCGGCAGGTCGCGGAACAACCGCCGCATGTCGCGCGCCGTCTTGAACCAGTGCTCGTCCGTGACCCGGCGTCGCGCCGCCTCGCTCACCTGCCGCCCCTCGGCGATGCACAGCAGCGCGTCATGCGCCTCGTGCATCTTGGCCGTCGCGTAAAAACACTCGTTGGTCGCCACCAACGGCAGCCGGTGTTCGTCCGCCAGCCCAATCAGCCCCGGCTCAATTGCCGCCTCGATGCTGAGGCCGTGCCGGTGCAGCTCCATCATGCAGCGGTCCGGGAACGCCTCGGCGAACCGCTCCAGCAACGCCGCCGCATCCGGCCGCCGTCCCTCCGCCAGCATGCGCGCAATCGGCCCGCGGGTGCCGCCGGTCAACAGCATCAGCCCCTCGGCATGCGCCAGCACCACATCAAGCGGCAGTTGCGGATCGGCCGGGTCGCCCTGCATGAAGCCGAGTGACGACAGCCGCAGCAGGTTCGCAAGCCCGGCCGGGTCCTGCGCCAGCAGTACTATGGGGTCGGGCGGCAGCCGATCGTTCTCGGGCCGGGTGATGGAGACCTGGCAGCCAATGATCGGCTGCACCCCGCGGCTGTTGCAGGCCTGGCCGAACTCCAGCGCGCCAAATAGGTTGCCGCTGTCGGTGATCGCCACCGCCGGCATCGAGGCATCGCGTGCCAACGCAGCGATCTTGTCGGCTTTGATCGCCCCCTCGCTCAACGAGTAGGACGAGTGCACCCGCAAATGCACGAAATCGGCGTGCGCCATCTAGACCTCCACCACCTTGCCGTCCCGCAGCGTGACCCGGCGGTCCATCCGCGCCGCCAGCTCCGGGTTATGCGTCGCAATCAACGCCGCCACGCCTTCCGTCCGCACCATGCGCAGCAGCTCCTCGAACACGACGCCGCTGGTGCCGACATCCAGGTTGCCGGTCGGCTCGTCGGCCAGCAGCACGCCGGGCGCGTTGGCCAGCGCGCGCGCAATCGCCACGCGCTGCTTCTCCCCGCCCGACAGCTTGCCCGGCAAGTGCCCGGCCCGTTCCGCCAATCCGAACGCCGAAAGCAACTGCAACGCCCGCTCTCCCGCCGCCTGCCGAGGCCGTCCCGCGACCATCTGCGGCAGCACCACGTTCTCCAATGCCGTGAACTCCGCCAGCAAATGGTGCGCCTGGTATACGAAGCCGATCCGGTCGCGCCGGATGGCCGTGCGGTCCGCGTCCGGCAACTGCCCGGCGTCGCGTCCGTCCACCTCCACCACGCCCTCATCCGGCCGCTCCAGCAACCCGGCCAGGTGCAGCAAGGTGCTTTTGCCGGTGCCGGACGGCGCGACTAGCGCCACAATCTCCCCGCTCCGCAACGTAAGGTCCGCGCCGCGCAGCACCTGCAAGTCCGCCTCCCCGCTCCGGTAGCTGCGGCTCACGCCCCGCAGCGCCAGCGGCTCACTCATGCCGCAGCGCCTCGACCGGATCGGTCTGCGCGGCGCGCCAACTTGGATACAGCGTCGCCAGCAATGACAGCGTCAGCGCCATCAGCATCACCTGGCCGACCTCGCGCCAATTCAGCTTGGCCGGCAGGTGCGTCAGGTAGTAAATTTCCGGGTTGAACACGCTGGCCCCGGTGATGGCCTCGACCCACCCCTGGATGGTCTCGATGTTGAGGCAGAACAGCACGCCCAGCAGCACGCCGATCACCGTGCCAGTCACGCCCACGCTGGCGCCAGCCATCAGGAATATCCGCATCACGGCCCCCCGCCCGGCGCCAATGGTGCGAAGCACGGCAATATCCCGCGTCTTGTCTTTCACCATCATAATCAAAGACGAAACGACGTTGAACGCCGCCACGACTATAATCAGCGTCAAAATCAGGAACATGACGTTGCGCTCGACTTGTACGGCGGCAAAAAAGCTGTTGTTGCTTTGTTGCCAGTCCACCACCCGCACCGGCGTCCCCGCCAACGCCGCCGTGATGGCCCGGCTCACGTCGCGCACCCGTTGCGGGTCCTCCACCATGACCTCGATGTGCGACGCGCTGCCGGGTTGCTGGAAAAAGATTTGCGCGGCCTCTAGCGGTAGGAACACGAACGACGTGTCGTACTCGTTCATGCCGACCTGGAACACCGCCGCGACCTGGTAGGTCCGCACCCGAGGGATGGTGCCGAACGCCGTGGCGGCACCCTGCGGCGACACCAGAGTCAACTGGCTTCCCGGCGACAGCCCGAACTTGGACGCAAGCCCCACGCCCACCGCAATCGCGTCCTCGCCCATGAAATCATCGAGCGTTCCCGCCCGCACATGGTCGCTCACCGCCCGCATCCGCCGGAAGTCCTCCGGCGCGATGCCGCGCACCAGCCCCCCCGCCGACTGCCCGCGCGGCCCGGACAGCAGCACTTGCCCGTCCACCACCGGCACCGCCGACACGACGCCCGGCACCGCCCGTATCCGCGCCGCCGTATTGGCATAGTCCGTGAGCGGCGCGTTGACGCCATACACGCCCAAATGCCCGTTGAAGCCCAGGATGCGGTTCAGCAGGTCCACCTGGAACCCGCCCATCACCGACATGACGATAATGAGCGTCGCCACCCCGAGCGCGATTCCCACCAAACTGAATATGGCGATGACTGAGACGAAACGTTCGCCTCGCCGGGCACGCAGGTAACGGCCCGCTACGGCACGCTCGAAGGGTCCAAACATATCAGAGGATATGGGTCAGCGCAGCGTCCAGCGAAAGCTCCAGCCGCTCCCCGGTGGCCCGGCGCTTCAACTCCACCGTGCCCGCCGCCGCCCCGCGTGGCCCCACCACGATCTGCCACGGGTGCCCCATTAGGTCCGCGTCAGCGAACTTGACCCCGGCCCGCTCCTCCCGATCATCATATAGCCCGTTGCCCGCCAGCGCCGCGTAGGCCTGTTCACAGACCTGCCCGCACAGCGCATCCCCCTGCTTCAAGTTCAGCACCGCCGCCTGGAACGGCGCCACGCTGTCCGGCCACTTAATGCCGGCGTCGTCATGGTGCGCCTCGATCAGCGCCCCGACCAGACGCGACACCCCGATGCCGTAACTGCCCATGTTCGGGTGGACCGGCTTGCCGTCCGGCCCGGCCACCTGCAACCCCACCAACTCGCTGTACAACGTGCCGAAGTTGAAAATCTGCCCGACCTCGATGCCCCGGCCCTCGCGCCGGCGCTCGGCCGGCACCCGCTCCCAGGCCGCCAGGTCATGCTTCTCGTCGGTCGCGGCATAGGGCGTAGTGATCGCTTCAAAAAACCGGTCCACCGCGCCCGGGTCCGTGTGGTCCACATCGTCGGTGCCAACCCGGATGGTCTCCACCTCGGCGTCATAGAACACCTGGCTCTCCCCAGTCGGCGCCAGGATATGGAACTCGTGGCTCAAATCCCCGCCAATTGGCCCGGTGTCCGCCGCCATCGGCACCGCCTGCACACCCAGCCGGGCAAAGGTGCGCAAATAGGCCAGCATCATGATCCGGTAGCTCCGCACCGCCGCCGCGTGGTCCAGGTCGAACGAGTAGCCGTCCTTCATTAGGAACTCCCGCCCGCGCATCACGCCGAACCGCGGCCGGGTCTCGTCCCGGAACTTCCATTGGATGTGGTAGAGCAGTTGCGGCAGCTCACGGTAGCTCCGCACCGATTGCCGCATCAGGTCCGCCAACAACAGCTCGTTGGTCGGGCTATAGATCAGGTCCCGCTCATGCCGGTCCCGGATGCGCAGCATCTCCGGGCCGTACGCGTCATATCGCCCGGCCTCCCGCCACAAATCGGCGGATTGCAGCGTCGGCATCAGCATTTCCTGCGCGCCGACCCGGTCTTGTTCTTCCCGCACCACCTGCGCGATGTTGCGCAGCACCCGCCAGCCCGCCGGCAACCAGGCATAAATCCCCGCCGAAACCTGCCGCACCAGCCCGGCCCGCAGCATCAGCCGGTGCGACACGATCTGCGCCTCCGCCGGAACTTCCTTCAACGTTGGCAGCAGCGATCGCGAAAGTCGCATTATGGTCCCTAGTCCTTAAACGGGCGGACCCTACAGCCGATGCCGCTCCATCGCTAGCCGCCGGACCGGGTTGTTGCAGCGCACAACGTTTTCTTGCTGAAAATTAGAGCAAAGGCTCACGATATTGCGTGACACCCAGGCATGACTTAGGTAACAAAAAGAAGGCCCGCGCGCTGGCAGCGCGACGGGCCAAGTTTAGGGAGGAAACGCCACGCACGCGACAGAACGGGGAGACATCCTCGTTCTGTCGCGATGATGTGCCGCACTGCCCGTTCCCGTCCAAACAAATTTGCCCACGATTGGCACGAAAATGGCCGATCTGGACTCGCTTTGCCTAACTCCAAGGCTATGCTGCACCCGCCCAGCCATAGCAGCCTAAAATATGTGCAAGTCAGCCAGGGGGACGGAATGAGAGCCAATCGCTTTGGATCACCGCCATGGCTCCGCCCCATAGCACAGCGGATATCAGCGTCGTCACGAGCAGCTTGCGCCCAATGAACGGCCGCTCCGGAGCGCCGCGCCAGCCGGTCAGCTCGTCCGCGTCCGACACGGGACGGGTACCGAACGGCAGCACGGCAAACAGCACCGTCCACCAAATCATGGTGTAGAGCACGAAAGCCGTGAACCAGTTCACCCGCCGCCTCCCTCTATGACCCAGGCCGGACCGTCACACCCGCAGCAGATGCACGTCCACCATCGGCCGCTTTTGCAGCCGCCGGCCTAGCGCCCGCCGCAACGCGGACCGCGCCGCGTCCGCCAACGCCATGTCATCCAACCGCAACCCCGCCGGCAGGCCCGCCACCGCATGGGAGAACTCCGCCGTCACCCGCGCCGTCTCCGGATCGTCCGGCTCGAACAGGCCCGGCGCGCTCACCCGCGCCTGGCCCATCACCTTCCCGGCGCCATCGACCGCGAAGCTGCCCAGCACGACGCCGTTGAACAGCATCCGCCGCCGGGCCGCGAGCACGCCGCCGTTCAGCGGCACCACCCGGTTGCCGTCGAGCGCCAGCCGCCCGACCGGCGCGCTGTCCACGACCTCCGGACGGCCCGGCGACAGGCTGAGCATGTCGCCGTCCTCCAGCATGATCGGCGTGGCGCCGGCTTCCTGCGCCAGGGCGGCGTGGGCCGAAAGGTGCCGCCATTCGCCGTGCACGGGGACCGAGTACTTCGGCTTCACCAGGGCGTAAAGCTGCCGCAGCTCGTCGCGCGCCGGGTGGCCGGACACGTGGGTCATTTCCTCATCGTCGGTGATGACCCGCACGCCGCGGCGTACCAGGCTGTCCTGCACCAGGGTGATCGGCCGCTCGTTGCCGGGGATCATGCGGCTGCTGAAGATCACCGTATCGCCTTCTCCCAACGCGATGTTGGGATGGGTGTCGGCTGCGATGCGCGACAGGGCGCTGCGCGGCTCCCCCTGGCTGCCCGTCACCAGAATCAGCAGGTTGTCGTCCGGTACCGACCCGGCCTCATCCTCCGGCACGAACTCCGGCAGGCCGCGGAGATAGCCAGCCTCCCGCGCCGCCGCTTCCAGGTTGCGGAGCGACCGGCCGACCAGCGCCACGTGCCGCCCGGCGTCGCGCGCCGCCATGACGACGCTCTCGACCCGGGCCACGTTGCTGGCGAAGCACGTCACCGCCACCCGGCCGCGCATCGGGCGGATCAGCTTGGCCAGGCTGCGCCGCACCTCCGCCTCGCTGCCGGAATGGCCATCGACCATGGCATTGGTGCTGTCGCACACCATGGCCAGCACGCCCTCCTCGCCCAAGCGGCGGAATGCGGCCTCGTCGGTCGCCGGGCCGATCAGCGGGTCGGGGTCGAGCTTCCAGTCGCCGGTGTGCAGCACCGTGCCGTACGGGGTGCGGATGGCCAGCGCCTGCGCTTCCGGCAGGGAGTGGGCCACCGGCAGCAGCTCCAGCGAGAACGGCGGCAACTCGATGCGCCCGCCGGACGGGACCGTGTGGATGCGGACCTCGGCGAGCAACCCGGCCTCGATCAGCTTGCGCTTCAGCACCGCCGTCGCGAACGGCGTCACGTAAACGGGGCAGCGAAGCTGGCGCCACAAATGCGCCACCGCGCCGATATGGTCCTCATGCGCGTGGGTGATGACCAAGCCCAACAACTGGTCGCGCCGCTCGGCGATGAAGCCGGGGTCGGGCATCATGATCTCGATCTCGGGATTGTCATTGCCGCCGAAGCCAATCCCGCAGTCGATCGCCAGCCATTTACCGCCGCAGCGGTACAAATTCAGGTTCATACCGATCTCGCCCGTCCCGCCCAAGGGCAGAAAGGCTAGATCACCGCTGTAAGCGTCCATCTAATCGCCTTCGATTGTTCTTATTCTGTCGCGGCTTAATGTGGGGGCGCGGTTCCGGTCCGCCAACAACCGGAGGCCATCAAGCGTCAGATCAGGATCGACCGTGTCGATGATGGTCGTGCCCTCCGCCAACAACGGCGCCAACCCGCCTGTCGCGATCACCTTAAGTGGCTCCTCGTACTCGGCGCGCATCCGGGTGATCAGCCCTTCGATCAAGCCGACATAGCCCCAGTAGATGCCGGACTGCATGGCGGGGATGGTCGAGCGGCCAATCACCGCCTGCGGCCGGCCGATGCCAATCCGCGGCAGCCGGGCCGCCGCCTTGTGCAGCGCCTCGATCGACAGGTTGATCCCCGGCGCGATCACCCCGCCCAGATAAGCCCCGTCCCCGTCCACCACGTCGAAGGTGGTCGCCGTGCCGAAGTCAATCACGATCAGCGGCCCGGCATAGCTTTGGTGCGCCGCCAGCGTGTTCAGCAACCGGTCCGCCCCCACTTCGGCCGGGTTGTCGACCTTGATGTCGAATCCCCAATCCAGGCTGGACCGCGCCACCAGCGGCTCCGTCTGGAACCAGTCGCGGCACAGCCGGCGCAGGTGATACAGCGCCGCCGGCACCACGGTCCCGATCACCGCGCGCTCGATCTCCGCCGCTTTCAACCCCGACAGGTTCAGCAATGTCAGCAGCCACACCGCATACTCGTCCGAGGTCCGTTGCGGCTCGGTCGCGATACGCCAGATGCCGCGCCAGCCCGACCCGTCATGCACCGCGAACACGACGTTGGTGTTCCCCGCATCGACGACCAGCAGCACCCCCTACTCCCCTGCCTGCAGGACTTGCCCGGTGGCGAACGCGTGCACCCGGCCTCCGGAGTGCAACAACAGCGCCCCCGTGTCCGACAGTCCGGCAAACGTGCCGCCGACTTGGCTGGCGCCGATGCCCAGCCGAAGCCAATCCCCGAGCGTAGGCCCGCGTTGCAGCCAAGCCTGCCGGACTGGCCCGAAACCATCACGCCGCTGTATGCCGGCCCAATGGTTCAGACGTTGCAGCGTGAGCGTGGCGGCGAGCACCGCGCACGGCGCATGGGGAAGGCAGCCCGCCGTCTTGCCCGCCAACTCCGGCGCGGCCACGAGGTTGGCGCCAAACCCGATCACCAGCCACGCCAGCCTGCCGGCGGGGTTGAGCGCCGTGTCAATCAAGATGCCGCCGAGCTTGCGCCCATCCAGCAACGCGTCGTTGGGCCATTTGAGCCTGACCGTCACGCCTGGCGCCGCGGCCTCCAAAGCCTCGGCCAGCGCCACCGCCGCCAGCAACGCCCATTGCCCGGCGTCAACCGCAGGTCCGGATGGCCGCAGCAGCACCGACAGCGCCAGGTTCCCCGGCAGCGTCTCCCATTGGCGTCCACGGCTGCCCCGCCCATGGGTTTGCCGGGCGGCCAGCACTGCCAAGCCTGCGGGCTCTCCCGCCTGCGCCAGCGTTGCGCATAAATCAGACGTTGACTCGATCGTCTCGAACCGCTGCAGCCGCCAGCCCGGCGGCGGGTTCAACCGAGCAGCGCCCGCGCCGCTTGCTGCGCCGCCGCCACCAGCGGGGCGGGATACACGAAGAACAGCGTGGTCACCAACGCGCCCACCCCCGCCACGAACGACACCGACGGCGGCCGCACGTCGAACGCCGGCTCCGCCGCATCGAAGTACATCACCTTGATAATGCGCAAGTAGTAGAACGCCCCCACGACGCTCGTGAGCACGCCGATGACGGCGAGCGTCCAGTAACCGGACTGCACCGCGGGGTAGAACACGTACAGCTTCGCGAAAAAGCCGGAGAACGGCGGGATGCCCGCCATCGAGAACATGAACACCGCCATCGCGAGCGCGAGGCCCGGGTCCGTGCGCGCCAGGCCTGACAGGTCGCTGATCCGCTCCAACGACCGGCCGCGGCGTCGCATGGCAATGATGCAGGCGAACACGCCGGCGCTCATGAAAACGTAGGTCACCATGTAAACCAGCACGCCGCGCACGCCCTCGCTGGTTCCCACCGCAAGGCCCACCAGCGCGTAACCCATGTGGCCGATGCTGGAGTACGCCATCAGCCGCTTGATGTTGCTTTGGCCGATGGCCGCGAGCGAGCCGAGCAGCATCGACCCGATTGAGATCAACACGATCAGCCCGGTCCACTGCGGGGTCAGGTGCCCAAACGGCACCTCCAGCGCGCGCAGCAGCAAGGCGATGGCAGCGACCTTGGGTGCCGTGCTCATGAACGCCGTCACCGGCGTCGGCGCGCCCTCGTACACGTCCGGCGTCCACATGTGGAACGGCACGGCCGAGAGCTTGAACGCCAACCCGGCGACAATGAACACCACCCCGACAATGAGGCCCGGCGACGCCGATGCCGGGTTGGTCAACGCCGCCGCGAGCTCATTGAACTGCATGGTGCCGGCGAACCCGTAAGCCAACGAGATACCGTACAGCAGCAGCCCGGACGCGAGCGCCCCCAGCACGAAAAACTTGAGCCCCGACTCCGCAGACCGCACATCATCCCGGGCGAACGCACAGAGCACGTATAGCGACAAGGACTGCAGCTCGAGACCCATATAGAGCGTCATCAGGCTCGATGTGCTCGACATAATCATCATGCCGACGGTGGATAACAGGATCAGCACCGGGAACTCGAACCGGCTGATGCCCTCGCGCACGTTGTAGTCCAGCGCCAGCACCGCAGACATCGCCGCGCCAGCCAGGATCAACAGCTTCATGAAGCTGCCGAAGCCATCCACCACGAACAGCCCGCGATAGGCCGACCCGGTCGGCGCAGCGAGCACGAGCACCCCCGCTAGCGCGAGCGCTCCCAAGGACAGCATGGTGCAGGTGAATGCCGGGTCCGGCTTGCGCAGCACGCCGAACACCAGGATCAGCATCGCACAGACCGCCAGCACGATTTCCGGCAGCGCCAGGTTCCAGTTCATGGCACAAGCCCCGCTAGCCGCGATTGGGTCAGTGCCGCAACGTGGTTCTCCACCATCGCGTGCACGGTTGCGTCAAAGAATTGCGTGAAGCTGGAGGGGTATATGCCCATCCACAGGGTAAGCCCGACCAACGGCGCGAAGATGGCGATCTCCCGCGGCGAAAGGTCGAGTATGCCGCGCAAGTCGTCCCGGGTAATGGTGCCGAAAATAACCCGGCGGTACAGGAACAGCATGTAAACTGCGCCAAGTATCATGCCGGTGCTGCCCAGCAACGCCAGCCAGAAACTCACCTTGAACGCGCCGACCAGCACCAGAAACTCGCCCACGAACCCGGCCGTGCCAGGCAGCCCGACGCTGGCCATGGTGAACACCATGAAAAACAGCGAATACGCCGGCATCCGCTGCGCCAGGCCGCCATAGCGCGCGATGTCGCGCGTGTGGATGCGGTCGTAAATCACGCCAACGCAAAGGAAAAGCGCCGCCGAGACGATGCCATGCGACAGCATCTGGAACAGCGCGCCCTGGATGCCCTGGGCGTTGAACGTGAACATCCCGATCACGACGACGCCCATGTGCGCCACCGAGGAGTAAGCGATCAGCTTCTTCATGTCGGTCTGCGCGAACGCGACCAGCGACGTGTAGATGACCGCGACCACGCCCAGCGTCAGCATCAACGGCGCGAACTGCTGCGACGCCTGCGGCAACATCGGGATGGAGAACCGCAGGAACCCGTAGGCGCCCATCTTGAGCAGCACGCCGGCCAGGATGACCGACCCGGCGGTTGGCGCCTCCACGTGCGCGTCCGGCAGCCAGGTGTGCACCGGCCACATCGGCACCTTGACCGCAAACGAGGCGAAGAACGCCAGGAACAGCCAGAACTGCATACGGGCCGGGAACTGCGTCTGGGTCAGCACCGCGAGGTCCGTGGTGCCCGCATGATACCAAACCGCCAGCAACGCCAGCAGCATCAGGATCGACCCGGCTAAGGTGTATAGAAAGAACTTGAAGCTCGCATAGACACGTCGCGCGCCACCCCAGACGCCGATGATCAAGAACATCGGAATCAGCACGCCTTCGAAGAACATGTAAAAAACGATGAAGTCTTGCGCGGCGAACATGCCGACCATCATCGTTTCCAGCACAAGGAACGCGAGCATGTACTCGCGGACCCGCGTGGTGATGGCCTCCCAACTGGCAAGGATGCATAGTGGTGTCAGCGCGGTGCTGAGCAGGATGAACAGCACCGAAATGCCGTCTATGCCCATGCGGTAGCCCACCCGGAACTCCGGCAACCACTCGGCGCTCTCGGTGAACTGGTAGCCCGGATCGGTCACGTCGAACTTCGCCCACAGCACCAGCGAAATCAGGAACACGAGCAGGCTGGTCCATAGCGCCGCCCAGCGGGCGTTAGTGGCGACAACTTGGTCGTCCCCGCGAATGGTCATGATGAACAAGCCGCCCAGCAACGGCAGCCAGGTCAGCAGGGACAAGATTGGGAAGCCGGCCGCGTTCATTGAGGTCACCGGAACACTAGATAAACACTAACGAGGCCCACCAGCCCGATCAGCATGGTGAAGGCATACACGGCGATGGAGCCGGTTTGGATACGAACCACCTGCGCCGAACTGTCGGTGGTGAAGGCCGCGATGCCGTTTGGCACGCCGTCGATGATCTGCGCGTCGCCAACCTGCCACAGCAGCCGGGCCAGCCGCTTGAAGGGACGCACGAACACGGTGTCATACAACTCGTCGAAGTACCACTTGTTCAGCAGGAACCGGTACACGCCTGGCGCCGCGTCCGCAACACGGGCTGGGAGTCCGGGCTGCGCCACGTAGAACAGGTAGGCAAGCCCGATGCCGAGTAGGCCGACGATAGTGGGCAGCAGCCCAACCAACGCCGGCAGGTGGTGCATGTCGGCCAGCACCGTGTTGCCCGGCGCATTGAAAATGGCGCCGCGCCAAAACTCGTGCCAGCCCTCGCCAATAAAGCTGTTCTCAAACGTGAAGCCAGTCACGATGGCTCCGGCCGCAAGGACCAGCAGCGGGCCAAGCATGACGGCCGGGCTCTCGTGCACATGCCCCATAGTTTTTGCATCGGCGCGCGGCTCGCCGTGGAACGTCAGGATCAGCAGGCGCCAGGAGTAGAATGCCGTCAGGAACGCGGCGATGACGCCACAAAGGAACGCATAGGCGCCAACGGCGCTGTGCCGGGCATAGGCAGCCTCGAGGATGGCGTCCTTGGAGTAGTAGCCTGCGAATATCGGGATGCCGGCCAGCGCCAGGCTGCCGACCCACATGACGGCGTATGTCACCGGGATCTTGCGCCAAATCCCCCCCATGCGCCGGATATCCTGTTCGTCGGACATGGCATGGATCACCGAGCCGGCGCCAAGAAACAGCAGTGCTTTGAAGAAGGCATGCGTGAACAGGTGGAACACTGACGCTTGGTAGGCGCCGACGCCAGCCGCCAGAAACATGTAGCCCAACTGCGAACACGTCGAGTAAGCAATGATGCGCTTGATGTCGTTCTGCACGCAGCCGATCGTGGCCGCGAACAGACAGGTGCTGGCGCCCATGAACGTGATAAACCCGAGCGCACCCGGCGCATACTCCAAAATGGGCGACATGCGGGCCATCAGGAAAACCCCGGCGGTGACCATCGTCGCCGCATGGATCAGCGCCGACACCGGCGTTGGCCCCTCCATCGCGTCCGGCAGCCAGGTATGCAGGCCAAGCTGCGCCGATTTGCCGGCGGCGCCCAGGAACAGCAGCACGCCCATGACCTCGAAGGCGCGCCAAGTCGAGCCCAACACCTGGTAGGTGTCATCGACATGCTCGTGCGCCCGGCCAAAAATCTCGGAGAACTCAACGGAACCGAACTGGAGGAAGACCAGCGCGATGCCGACCGCGAAGAACAGGTCACCCACCCGGTTGACCACAAACGCCTTGATCGCCGCCTGGCACGCGCTCGGCCGGTCATACCAGTAGCCGATCAGCAAGTAGCTCGCGAGGCCCACGCCTTCCCAGCCAAAGAACAACTGGACCAAGTTGTCTGCTGTCACCAGCATCAGCATGGCAAAAGTGAACAGGCTTAGGTAGCTGAAGAACCGCGGTATTGTCGCGTCATGGCTCATGTAGCCGATGCTATAAATATGGATCAGCGTTGCTATAAATGTGACCATGGCGACCATCATGGCCGACAACGTGTCATACCGCAGCGCCCACTCGACATGGAAACCTTCGACCTGCATCCACGTTCCCAGCGACACCGTTCCAGGCAGGCCCGTCCCAGCCAGGAACGGCGCGAAGCTGGCAGCCCCTGCGATGGCGGCCACGACCATGCACAGGACGGTCACAGCCTGGCTTCCCCGGTCCCCAAGCTGCCGTCCGAACATACCGGCGGCGAGCGATCCAAGCAGCGGGGCGAAGACGGCAATGGCGTAGAGCACAGATCAGCCCTTCATCAAGTTGACGTCTTCGACCTGGATCGAACCACGGTTTCGATAATAAACGACGACAATAGCCAAGCCAATTGCCGCTTCCGCCGCGGCAACTGTCAGCACGAAAAGCGTGAACACCTGACCAGCCAAGTCATTCAGCGCCGAACTAAACGCGACAAGATTGAGATTGACCGCAAGAAGCATCAGCTCGATAGACATCATAATAATAATGACGTTCTTTCGATTTAAGAATATCCCAAAAATACCGATGACCAGCAGTATCGCGGCCACAACTAGGTAGTGACCGACGCCAATCGCGGCCATCAATGTTCTCCCGGTCCCGGTTTGCCAACCCCGTGCTCATGTGGCTCATTTGCATGCACCAATACAGGCGCTGGTTTCGGCCGGATGATCCCTGTGAGGTTGGTGCCCGCCCCTGTCGCCACCGACATGATCTCCAGGGTGTCGGCCACTGCGCGTGCGTTCTGCCGTTCGATGCTCTGGCGCCGGGTCGTGGTGCGCTCCCGATGCGTCAGCACGATCGCGCCGATCATCGCCACCATCAAAATGAGCCCGGCGGTCTGGAACAGCAGTATGTAGTCGGTGTAGATCAGCCGCCCCAACGCTTCGGTGTTGGTGAGGCCGCCCGGCGTGCTCGTGATGCGCAGGGTGTTCGTCTCTGGGGCGAACCGCCAAGCGCCCAGCACCAGCAGAAGCTCCCCGAACAGCACGGCCCCGACGACGGCGCCAACCGGGGCGTAGCGCTGGAAGCCCTCCCGCATTTGCCCGAAGTTCACGTCCAGCATCATCACAACGAACAAGAACAGCACCGCGACCGCGCCGACATAGACGATCACCAGGATCATCGCCAGGAACTCGGCCCCGGCAATCAGGAACAACGCCGCCGCGTTGAAGAATGCCAGGATCAGGAACAGAACCGAGTGCACCGGATTGCGCGAGGTGATGACCGCAACGGCTGAGCCGATCAGGATGGCGGCAAACACATAGAAGGCGGCGGAAACGAGCATGTGTTGCCTCTCAGCGATACGGGGCGTCGAGTTCGAGCCGCTTGGACAGCTCGCTCTCCCAGCGGTCGCCGTTGGCGAGCAGCTTTTCCTTGTTGTATAGGAGTTCCTCCCGCGTTTCGACGGCGAACTCGAAGTTCGGCCCCTCGACGATGGCGTCCACCGGGCAGCTTTCTTCGCAAAGGCCGCAGTAGATGCACTTCGTCATATCGATGTCATACCGCGTCGTGCGACGGCTTCCGTCATCGCGCGGCTCGGCCTCGATGGTGATGGCGAGCGCGGGGCAGACGGCCTCGCACAGCTTGCACGCAATGCAACGCTCCTCGCCGTTCGGATAGCGGCGGAGCGCGTGTTCGCCTTTAAAACGCGGCGAAATTGGCCCTTTTTCGTACGGGTAGTTGATGGTCGCCTTGGGCCTGAAGAAATACTTCAGGGTCAGCGACAAGCCAGAAACCAGCTCACCTAGTAGCAGGCTACGCGCCGTGCGGTCTAAAAATGCCATGTTCAGGTCCTATTTCGCCCGGCGGCATAGGCCTTGCCGGGCACACACGCAAGCGAACGTACCGGGTCGAGACAGGGGCTCGCCATTATGGCGAGCCCTTGCTTCAAGACACTAGACCGGGTGCGACCCGGGCAGCCACCCCATCGTCACCAACACGCCCGCCGTAAGAACAAGCCAACCCAGCGACAACGGCAGGAACACCTTCCAGCCCAGCCGCATCAACTGGTCATACCGGAAACGCGGGAACGTGGCCCGCACCCAGATGAACATGAACAGCACGAGGCAAATTTTAAGGATGAACCACAGGGGACCCGGAACCCAGGTAAACGGTGCAAATGGAATGGGGCTGAGCCAGCCGCCCAGAAACAAAATGCTGGTCATCGCCGACATAAGGATCATGTTGGCGTATTCGCCTAAGAAGAACAGTCCAAACGTCATCGCTCCATACTCGACATGGAAGCCGCCAACGATTTCGCTTTCACCCTCCGGCAAGTCAAACGGGGCGCGGTTCGTTTCGGCCAGTGTCGAGATGAAGAATATGATGAACATCGGAAACAGCGGGATAAAGAACCAAATCCGCTCCTGCGCTCGCACAATCTCCGTAAGGTTTAGGCTGCCGGCGCACAGCAGCACGGTCACGATCACGAAGCCCATGCTGACTTCATAGCTCACCATCTGAGCCGCCGAACGCAACGCGCCAAGGAATGCATACTTCGAGTTGCTGGCCCAACCAGCGATGACGATGCCGTAAACTCCAAGGCTGCTGATGGCGAACAAGTACAGAATGCCGACGTTGATGTCGGCAATCGCCCAGCCGTCGTTGACCGGAATAACCGCCCAGGCGATCATGGCCAGGGTCATGGTCAGCAGCGGCGCCACCAGGAACAGCAACCGGTTGGCGCCAGTTGGAATAATCGTCTCTTTCATCAGCATCTTGAGCGCATCGGCAAACGGCTGCAGCAGCCCGAATGGGCCGACCACGTTGGGTCCGCGCCGCATCTGCATCGCCGCCATCACCTTGCGTTCCGCCAAGGTCAGGTAAGCGACGCTGACCAGGACCGGCACGAGCATGGCCAGCGTCTGCATGACCGTCAGCACGAGAACACCGAACGGAGTTGTCAGGAACGCGGTCATCTACTCCGCTGCCTGCAGCACGGGAGCATTGAAGGTCCGGGTGCACTCCGCCATGGTGGCGCTAGCCCGGCTGATCACGTTGGTTTGGTAGTAATCCACAATGGCTGGGGTAAATGGCGCATCCCCGAGCAGCGCTGCATCGCCCGCCGGCCCGGACGGGTTGGAACAGCTGCGGCGTTCAAGCGCCTGCTGCACCCCGAACACCGGGTTCACCGCAACCAGGCGTGCCCGCAAGCCCGCGATGTCGTCATACGGCAGCGGGCTGCCCAGGACGGCGCTGAACGCACGCAGGATGCTCCAATCCTCCCTGGCTTCGCCCGGCGGCTGGACCGCGACAAAGCCGCGTTGGACCCGCCCCTCCGTGTTCACGTATGTGCCGCCCTTCTCGGTATAGGCTGCCCCCGGCAGGATCACGTCAGCACGCGCGGCGCCCCGGTCCCCGTGGTGGCCTTGGTACACGACGAACGTGTCAGGGCCAATCGCGGCGGTGTCGAACTCGTCCGCCCCCAACAGCCACAGCAGATCCACGCCGCCGCCCAGCATGTCAGGCAGCGCCTTGCCACTAGGCTCTGGAACGAACCCCAAGTCCAACGCGCCGACGCGGGCGGCAGCGGTGTGCAGCACGTTGAAGCCGTGCCATTCCGGCGCCAGCCCGCCAACTGCCCCGGCCAGGCGCCACGCCGCGGCAAGGACTGCCGCGCCATCCGGCCGGCGCAACGCTCCCTGCCCTACGATAATCATTGGCCGCTGAGCCGCTCGCAGCGCGTCGGCGAATGCACCGGGCTGGTCGAGCGCCTGCAACGCCTCCGGTCCGTCGCCCAAGCACTCAGCCGTGTAGGTCAGGTCGGCCTGCGGCCCGATGTAAGCGACCGGACAGCCACCCGCGCTCCAACGCTTGCGGATGCGGGCGTTGAGCACAGGGCTTTCCCGGCGCGGGTTGCTGCCAACGAGCAGGATCGCGTCCGCCTCCTCAATTCCGGAGACGGTCGTGTTGAACACGTAGAAGTCGCGCCGGCTCGCATCGAGCGCCGCGCCATCCTGTCGGCAGTCCAAGTTCTGCGAGCCTAGCCCGGCCATCAGGTCCTTGAGCGCCATCATGCTCTCGGCGTCGCACAAATCCCCGGCAACCGCGCCGATGCGGTCACCAGGCAGCCCCTTAAGCCGGCTGGCGATGGCGCCGAACGCCTCGGGCCAGGTCGCGGCGCGCAGTTTGCCGTTTTGTCGCACCCACGGTTTGTCCAGCCGCCGGCGCTTCAGGCCGTCATGGCTGAAACGGGACTTGTCGGCTAGCCACTCCTCGTTCACGTCGTCATTGATCCGCGGCAGGACGCGCAGCACCTCGGACCCTCGCGCATCCACGCGGATGTTGGTGCCCAGCGCGTCATGCACGTCAACGCTGTCGGTCTTGCGCAACTCCCAAGGACGGGCCACGAAGCTGTATGGCTTGTTCAGCAACGCGCCGACCGGACAGATATCAATGAGGTTGCCCGATAGCTCCGTGGTGAGCGCCTTTTCGATATAGGTGCCGACCTCCATGCTCTCCCCTCGGGACGTGGCGCCCATCTCCGGCACGCCCGCGATCTCGGTGCTGAAGCGGATGCAACGGGTGCAATGGATGCACCGCGTCATGAACGTCTTGACCAGCGGGCCAAGGTACTTGTCCTTCACTGCCCGCTTGTTCTCGGCGAACCGAGAGTGGTCCATTCCGTACGAGTAAGCCTGGTCCTGCAGGTCGCACTCGCCGCCCTGGTCGCAAATGGGACAGTCAAGCGGATGGTTGATTAGCAGGAACTCCATCACGCCCCGGCGCGCCTGGCGCACCATGGCCGTGTCGGTCTTGACCACCATGCCATCCGCGACCGGATAGGCGCAGCTTGCGATCGGCTTGGGCGCTTTTTCAACTTCCACCAGGCACATGCGGCAGTTGCCCGCGACCGACAGGCGTTCGTGGTAGCAGAACCGCGGGATTTCGACGCCGACGGCCTCGCAGGCCTGTAGCACGGAGGCCCCGTTGGGCACCTCCACCTCGATTCCATCGACAGTAAGCTTAGCCATATCCCTGTCTTTCAGTATGCGGCGGACCAGGCACGCTAGGTGCCCAGCCGACCGGCTTTTCCGACTACTCTGCGGCGACCGCCATTGGCCTTGGCGCCCGGGCGGCTTTGTAATCCGCGATCCGTTGCTCCATGACCGGGCGGAAGTGCCGGATCAGGCCCTGGATCGGCCACGCCGCCGCATCCCCTAGTGCGCAAATCGTGTGGCCCTCGATTTGCCGGGTCACTTGCTCCAGGGTGTCAATCTCTTCCAAGTCCGCCCGGCCCTGCACCATGCGGTGCATCACGCGCATCATCCACCCGGTGCCCTCGCGGCAGGGCGTGCACTGGCCGCAACTCTCGTGCTTGTAAAATTGCGCGAGCCGGTCGATGGCGCGGATCACGTCCGTGCTTTTGTCCATCACAATCACGCCGGCGGTTCCTAGTCCCGACTTCACGTCACGCAGGCTGTCGAAGTCCATCAGCACCGTGTCGCAAATATCCTTCGGCAACAACGGCACGCTTGATCCGCCAGGAATGACCGCCAACAGGTTGCCCCACCCCCCGCGCACGCCGCCGGCGTAGGTCTCGATCAGTTCCCGCAGCGGGATGCCGAGTTCCTCCTCGACGTTGCAGGGCTTGTTCACGTGCCCGCTGATGCAGAAAATCTTTGTCCCGCTGTTCTTGGGCCGCCCAAGCGCCGAGAACCATGCACCGCCGCGGCGCAGGATGGTCGGCACCACGGCGATGGTTTCAACGTTGTTGACCGTGGTCGGACAGCCATACAGACCCACCGCGGCCGGAAATGGCGGCTTGAGCCGGGGCATGCCCTTCTTGCCCTCAAGGCTCTCGATCAACGCAGTTTCCTCGCCGCAGATATACGCGCCGGCGCCGCGGTGGACATACAGGTCGAAGTCAAAGCCTGACCCGGCCGCATTCTGCCCTAGCAGCCCAGCCGCATAGGCCTCGTCAACTGCGGCCTGCAGGGTGTGCGCCTCGTTGTAGTACTCGCCGCGCACATAGATATAACAAGCGTGCGCGCCCATTGCGAACGAGGCGATCAGGCAGCCCTCGATCAACTTGTGCGGGTCATGCCGCAGGATGTCGCGGTCCTTGCAGGTGCCGGGCTCGCTTTCGTCGGCGTTCACCACGAGATAGCTGGGCCGTCCGTCCGGAGACGGATTCTTGGGCATGAACGACCACTTCATGCCGGTCGGGAACCCGGCGCCGCCGCGGCCACGCAGGCCAGACGCTTTCATTTCGTCGATCAGCGCGTCACGCCCACGCGCGATCAACCCGGCGGTGCCATCCCAATCGCCGCGCGCGCGCGCGCCGGCGAGGCCCCAGTCGTGCTGCCCGTAGAGGTTGGTGAAAATGCGGTCCTGGTCGGCCAGCATGTGGCTACTCCACGGTGGTCAATGTTGTCGGCCCGCCCTCAGGCGCCGACGTGATGCGGCCGATGGTCGAACCGGCCGGCGGCTTCTCGCCACGGCGCAGTGCCTGCAACAGAGCTACGGTCCGGTCGTAGTCGAGGTCCTCGTAGTAGTCGTCATCCACTTGAAAGATGGGCGCGTTCACGCAAGCCCCCAAGCATTCGACCTCGGTCATGTGAAACATTGCGTCAGCGCTGGTTTCTCCCCAGCCCTTGATGCCAGTCTCGTCCCGACAAGCGCGCGTGACGTCCTCCGATCCGCGCAGCCAACACGGCGTCGTGCCGCAGACCTGGAGGTGGAAGCGGCCAATCCGCTTCGTGTTGAACATCAGGTAAAACGTCGCGACCTCATAAACACGGATCGGCGGCATATCGAGCCGGGCAGCCACCACGTCCATCGCAACCCGCGGCACCCAACTGCTTCCAGTAGTCCGGCGCATTTGCCCCTGCACCAAATACAACAGCGGCAGCACCGCGCTGGCTTTGCGGCTGGGCGGATACTTTGTCAGTACTGTTCTAATCTCCGCCTCGCTCGCGTCGTCGAACTCAAAGTGGGTCGGCTGCACAGCCTCCGCTTGCGACCCGTCACCGATGTTTTCAGCCGTGCCGGTGCCGACTTGCGAGCCGTGCGGGCTTCCTAAGCGCTCAGACATGCTCTACCGATCAATCTCGCCAAACACCACGTCAATTGAGCCGATGATGGCGACGGCATCCGCCAGCATATGCCGCTTGGACATGTGCTCAATCGCTTGCAGGTGGGCAAACCCAGTAGGACGGATTTTGCAACGGTAAGGCCGGTTGCTCCCGTCAGCGACCAGGTACACACCGAACTCGCCTTTTGGACTCTCAGTCGCGGTATAGGTCGAACCCGCTGGAACGTGGTAACCCTCAGTGTAGAGCTTGAAATGATGGATCAACGCCTCCATCGAGCGCTTCATCTCTTTGCGGCGAGGTGCCGAAAACTTGCGATCATCGATTTTGATCGGGCCGGTCTTCATCTTCTCCAGGCATTGCTGGATGATGTACGTACTCTGACGCATTTCGGCCATGCGAACGAGATACCGGTCGTAGCAGTCGCCGTTGCGGGCGACCGGGATGTCAAAATCCACATGCTCATACATGTCGTACGGCTGCGACTTGCGCAAATCCCAGGGCACGCCGGACGCCCGGATGCATGGCCCGGTGAAGCCCCAGGCCAGCGCGTCCTCTGGCGTCATAATGCCAATATCGACGGTACGCTGCTTCCAAATGCGATTGCTGGTCAGCAACTGCTCCAGCTCGTCGATGAACTTCGGAAAGCTCGAGGCCCACATGGCGATTTCGGCCTCAAGGCCGACCGGCATATCCCTGGCGACCCCACCAGCACGAAAGTAATTGGCGTGATACCTGGCACCTGAAACCGCCTCATAGAAGTGCAGCAGCTTCTCGCGCTCCTCGAACCCCCAGAGCGACGGCGTGATCGCGCCCACGTCCAGCGCATACGTCGTGATGTTGAGCAGATGATTGAGGACACGGGTGATTTCAGCGAACATGGTCCGGATCCACCGCGCCCGCTCTGGAACCTCGATGCCCAGCAGCTTCTCCTGCGCGAGCGCCCAAGTATGCTCCATGCACATCGGGCTGACGTAATCCAACCGGTCGAAGTACGGCAGGGCCTGCAAGTAAGTCTTGTACTCGATCAGCTTCTCGGTGCCGCGATGCAACAGGCCGATATGCGGGTCGGCGCGCTCAACGACCTCCCCGTCCATTTCCAGGATCAGGCGCAAGACGCCGTGGGCGGCTGGGTGCTGCGGGCCGAAATTGATCGTATGGTTATCGACCTCGACCACCTTCGTCGTATTAAGCTTCTGCTCATCCGGAGTCGTCGGATGACGTCCGTCAATCGTAAGGCCGTCTGGCATCAGCTATTGCTCTCTTGCTCGATCGCCGCGGCTTTCTGGCGGTCGGTGTGCGCCTTCTCGTCGCCGGGCAGGGTGACCATGCCCTCCCAGGGAGAGACGAAATCGAAGTTGCGGAAATCCTGCGTCAGGCTGACCGGCTCGTTCACGACCTGCTTACGTTCATCGTCGTAGCGAACCTCGACATACCCGGTCAGCGGGAAATCCTTGCGGAGCGGATGGCCGCTGAAGCCATAATCCGTCAGGATGCGGCGCAGGTCGGGCTGGTTGCTGAACGCGATGCCGAACAGGTCCCAAGCCTCGCGCTCGAACCATGTCGTGACCGGCCAGACGCCATGCGCGCTTGGGACCGCGGTTTGCTCGTCAACCTGCGTCACGACGCGGACACGATGGTTCAGCGAAACGGATAGCAAGTTGTAAACCACGTCAAAGCGCTCCGGCCGCTCCGGCCAGTCCACGCCGCACAGGTCCATAAGCTGCTCGCAGGCGAAGCGTGGGTCGTCCCGCAGCGCAGTCAACACATCGGCGATGGCGTCAGGCCGGACATAGAGCACCAGCTCGCCCATCTCCAGCTCGACGCGCAGCACGCCGGACACCGTGGCTGCGTCTTTCGCCAGGCTTGGATAATCAGCCACGAAGGATGGTCCCAGTGCGGCGGATTTTCTTCTGCAGTTGCATGATGCCGTAAACCAGCGCCTCCGCCGTGGGGGGGCAGCCAGGGACATAGACATCGACCGGCACGATGCGGTCGCAGCCGCGCACCACCGCGTAGCTGTAATGGTAGTAGCCGCCGCCGTTGGCGCAGCTTCCCATGCTGATGACCCAGCGTGGTTCCGGCATCTGGTCGTACACCTTGCGCAGCGCCGGGGCCATTTTGTTGGTCAGCGTGCCAGCCACGATCATGACATCGGACTGGCGAGGCGACGCCCGCGGAATGACGCCGAAGCGGTCCAGGTCATACCGGGGCATGTAGGCGTGGATCATCTCCACCGCGCAGCAGGCGAGGCCGAACGTCATCGGCCACAGGCTGCCGGTCCGTGCCCAGTTCACCACCTTGTCTAGGTTCGCGACTACGAAGCCCTTGTCCGCGACCTCGCCGGTGATGCCCCTCAGGACCGCATCCTGCGCCGGCCCGGGCGGCAGGGCCTCCCGGTTCCAAGCGAGGTCGTTCGTATTAACCTTCGTCGCGCTCATCGCGGGACTACTCCCATTCCAATGCGCCTTTGCACCACTCATAGATGAAGCCGACGGTTAAAACTGCAAGGAAACCCAGCATCGACAGGAAGCCGAACACTCCAATGCTTCCAAGGCTTACAGCCCAGGGAAACAGGAACGCCACCTCAAGATCAAAGATGATGAACAAGATAGCGACCAGATAGAACCGCACGTCGAATTTGCGTCGGGCGTCATCGAACGGCTCAAACCCGCACTCGTAAGCCGACAGCTTCTCGGCATAGGGCTTCTGCCGTGCAGCTAGCAGTGAGCCGGAGACCATAGCGAGCGCGATGAACCCGCCGATGGCGATGAACACAAGGATTGGAAAATATTCAGCGAGCATCTGGCAGCTTCCCGGATTGACGCGCCGCCTGATCGGCAACACGGCGGCACACTACCTGATATGCCATCCACGCCGCCAGCGCGGCTTATCCAGGTTTCGCGTTCGTGTTGCGCTGCATCGCTGGGCGGCGCTGCTGGCGCGAGAGACGGGGCTCGAACCCGCGACCTCCGGCGTGACAGGCCGGCGCTCTAACCAACTGAGCTACTCCCGCAGCGGCAGGGAGGCCGATCTACGGCGGGCGGGCCGCCGCGTCAACCCGGCATCTTGCGCTGGAGGTGAAAGAAGGCGTGGCTTGGTGGGCGGTGACGGTTTCGAACCGCCGACCCTCTCGGTGTAAACGAGACGCTCTACCGCTGAGCTAACCGCCCATACCCCTCGTTAAACCGTCGCGACTACCTGCTTCAAGCTCTTCCCGGCTCGGAAGCGCACCGAGACTGAGGCATCAAGCCTAATAGGCTCGCCCGTCCGTGGGTTCCGGCCTATCGTAGCTTTACGGCGAGCTGTCTCGAAAGTCCCAAAGCCCGTCAGGCGAACCACCCGGCCGCGCTGAAGAGCATCCCCAATCGTGCCCAACATCGCACTGACCGCTAAATCCGCCTTGGTTTTGGTCAAGTCTGCCTGCTCAGCCACCGCATGAACCAGGTCAATCCGGTTCATGGGCCGTTCCGGGCTATGCTGCGCCAACCCTGCCGACGCGGCTGCCATGCGTGTCACCGTGTTCATAGGGATCTCCCGATCGACCTTCTAAAACCTGGCGCCTCGACGTCATCTCGGTCACTGCACCGGTGTCCGACGATAAGGCACGGGGTTTGGGAGCGTCAACGAAGAGTGGTCCTTTGCTGCCCGGCTCGGCCACGGCCAGCCGGGCAGCCTCACACGATAAAAACTTAGTGTGGCAGCGATGTCACCGGAGTTGCCGCTGCCGGTACGACCGGCTCCAGCGGCTCCTCCCACTCGATTGGTTCCGGCTTGCGGGCCAAGGCCTGGCTAATAACCTCGTCCACGTGCCCCACTGGAATGACTTTGATGTTCTTCTTCACGCTATCTGGAATTTCGACCAGATCTTTCTCGTTGTCACGTGGGATGAACACCGTCGTGATACCGGCACGCAAGGCAGCCAGCAGCTTCTCCTTCAAGCCGCCGATTGGCAGGACCCGGCCGCGCAGCGTGATCTCGCCAGTCATCGCCACATCACGCCGAACCGGGATGCCGGTCATTATGCTGACGATGCTGGTGGCCATCGCGACGCCAGCAGAGGGACCGTCTTTTGGAGTGGCGCCCTCTGGCACGTGGACGTGGATGTCCCGCTTCTCGAACACCGTCGGCTTAATACCGAAGGTCACGCTGCGGCTGCGCACATAGCTCAGCGCCGCCGACACGCTTTCCTGCATCACGTCACCTAGCTTACCGGTATGCTTCACCGCGCCCTTGCCGGGCAACAGCACGCTTTCGATGGTCAGGATTTCGCCGCCGACCTCGGTCCAAGCCAAGCCAGTCACGACGCCGACCATATCCTCGGCCTCAGTCTCGCCGTAACGGAAGCGGCGGACGCCAGCGTACTTGTCGAGGTTTTTCCGCGTGATCGTGACCTTTTTGGTCTTCTTGGTGACAATCTCCTTCACCGCTTTGCGAGCGACGTTGGCGATCTCCCGCTCCAAGCTGCGCACCCCGGCCTCACGCGTGTAGTAGCGCACGAGGTCACGCACTGCATCCTCACTGAGCGACCACTCCTCCGGCTTGAGGCCGTTGGCCTCGGCCTGCTTCGCGACCAGGTGCCGCTTCGAGATTTCGACCTTCTCATCCTCGGTATAGCCCGCCAGGCGTATGACCTCCATACGGTCCAGCAGCGGCTGCGGCATCTTGAGGCTGTTGGCCGTGGTCACGAACATTACGTCTGAAAGATCGTAGTCGACCTCCAGGTAATGGTCGGCAAACGTGGCGTTCTGCTCGGGATCGAGCACTTCCAGCAACGCCGAGGACGGGTCTCCACGCCAATCCGAGCCGAGCTTATCAATCTCGTCCAACAGGAACAACGGATTGCTGGTCTTGGCCTTTTTCATGCCCTGCACGACCTTGCCGGGCATGGAGCCGATGTAGGTCCGCCGATGGCCGCGAACTTCCGCCTCGTCCCGTACGCCGCCCAGTGACATGCGCACGAACGTGCGGCCTGTCGCCTTGGCGATGGACTTGCCAAGGCTCGTCTTGCCGACGCCGGGTGGGCCGACTAGGCAAAGGATGGGTCCACGGATTTTCGGGCTGCGGGACTGCACCGCAAGGTACTCCAAAATCCGTTCCTTGACCTTATCGAGGCCATAATGGTCGGCATCAAGAATGCGCTCGGCCTCAATTACGTCATTGCTGACCTTGCTGCGCTTCTTCCAAGGGATCGACAGCATCCAGTCGAGGTAGTTGCGCACCACTGTCGCCTCAGCGCTCATCGGGCTCATGGTCCGCAGCTTTTTAAGCTCGGACAACGCCTTCTCACGTGCTTCCTTGGTAAACTTGGTCTTCTTGATCCGATCTTCGAGTTCAGCGGTCTCGTCCTTGCCGTCCTCGCCCTCGCCAAGCTCCTTCTGGATCGCCTTCAGTTGCTCGTTCAGGTAGTACTCGCGCTGCGTCTTCTCCATTTGCCGCTTCACGCGGTTACGGATGCGCTTCTCGACCTGCAACACGCCGATCTCGGACTCCATGTGCGCGAACACGCGCTCCAGGCGTTCACCAACCTTGGCTGCCTCGAGAAGCTCCTGCTTCTCCGCAATCTTGAGATTGAGATGCGATGAGATGGTGTCAGCAAGCTTGCTCGGCTCCTCGATCTGGTTCAAGGACACCAACACCTCGGGCGCAATCTTCTTATTGAGCTTGATATACTGCTCAAACTGCCCGACCACCGTACGGCCGAGCGCCTCTAGTTCCTTAGGCTCACCATCCTGATCGGGAATGGGAGAGGTGAACGCCTCAAAGTAGGCGTCAGTCTCTTTGAAGCCGGTAATCCGCGCCCGCGAACCGCCCTCGACCAGAACTTTGACCGTGCCATCCGGCAACTTCAGCAATTGTAGGATTGTGGATACCGTGCCAACACGGTAGATATCGTCTGCCTCTGGCTCATCCTGCGCCGCGTTCTTTTGGGCGACCAGCAGGATTTGCTTGTCTTCCTTCATGACCGCTTCCAGCGCGCGGACGGATTTCTCACGGCCTACGAACAATGGCACGATCATGTGTGGAAACACGACGATGTCACGCAACGGCAACACAGCCAAAACTTCGGACGGAGCCGCTGCACGCGGCTTTCGCTCGGACTCAGTCATGCGGACCTCCTAATAGACGGTCAAGGCAGCAATGCGCCCAGTTTGGCACGCAGCGCCACGCAAGATATATCGGTAAATGTTAGGCGTGCCACAAGGTCTAGGAAGTTGTGGCTTTGTGTCAGGCACCGCCCTCCGCCCGCTCCTTGCCGTAGGTGAACAGCGGATTGGCCCGGCTTTCGGCCACTTCCCGGTTAATGGTGACCTCCTCGACGCCATCCAGGCCGGGCAAATCGAACATGGTCGAAAGCAGGATCGCCTCCATGATCGAACGCAGCCCACGCGCACCGGTTTTGCGGGCAATCGCTCGTGTCGCAACCGACCTTAGCGCATCCTCGGTAAAGGAGAGCTTGATGCCCTCCATCTCAAATAGCCGGGCATACTGCTTGGACAAGGCGTTCTTTGGCTTGGTCAGGATTTCAACCAGCGCAGCCTCGTCCAGGTCCTCAAGAGTCGCCACAACTGGCAACCGGCCGATGAACTCCGGGATCAGGCCGAATTTCAGTAGGTCTTCAGGCTCGACCTCCCGCAATATGGCACCAGTGCGCCGCTCGTCCGGGGCACGGACCTCGGCGCCATAGCCAATGCCGGACCCTTTGCCACGGGCGCCAATGATCTTTTCCAACCCAGAGAACGCACCACCGCAGATAAACAGGATGTTGGTCGTGTCCACTTGCAGGAACTCCTGCTGTGGATGCTTCCGCCCGCCCTGAGGCGGCACCGACGCGACGGTGCCCTCCATGATTTTGAGCAAAGCCTGTTGCACGCCCTCCCCGCTCACGTCGCGGGTGATACTCGGGTTATCTGACTTGCGGCTGATCTTGTCCACCTCGTCGATGTAGACGATGCCGCGCTGCGCCCGCTCCACGTTGTAGTCCGCCGCTTGCAGCAGCTTCAGGATGATGTTCTCGACATCCTCGCCGACATAGCCGGCTTCGGTCAGCGTGGTGGCGTCCGCCATGGTGAACGGCACGTCCAAGATGCGGGCCAAGGTCTGCGCCAACAAGGTCTTGCCCGAACCGGTTGGGCCAACCAGCAGGATGTTGCTTTTGGCAATCTCGACGTCATTGTTCTTAGCGCCGTGCGCAAGGCGCTTGTAATGGTTGTGAACCGCTACGCTCAGCACCTTCTTGGCGTGAACCTGGCCGATGACGTAGTCGTCCAAGACCTTGCAGATTTCCTTCGGGGTCGGCACGCCGTCCCGTGACTTCACGAGATGCGTCTTATGCTCCTCGCGGATGATGTCCATGCAAAGCTCGACACACTCATCGCAGATGAACACGGTCGGACCCGCGATCAGCTTGCGAACCTCGTGCTGGGACTTGCCGCAGAACGAGCAGTAGAGGGTGTTCTTGGACTCGGTGGACTTGCTCATGGTCACTCCTGCCCCGTCTTCACAGAGGCAAACCGCCGGACACTAAACCCGGCCCAGGTGGGAAACAAGGCCGGCATAGAGGTTGCCCGGCCTCTGTGATGCTGCATTGTGGCGCTTTTGCGACGCCAGACATGTGCCCCCACCTGTAGGTTTGCAACACGCTCCCTACAGCTTTGCCGCATCAGGAGACGGCGGGCGGTTCTCGACCACTTGGTCAACCAGGCCGAACGCCAAGGCTTCCTCGGCCGACATATAGCTGTCGCGCTCCAGCTTGTCCTCGATCGCCGACAATTCCTGACCAGTGTGGCGGACGTAAATCTCATTCAGGCGCTTGCGGAGCGTCAGGATCTCACGCGCTTGGATTTCAATGTCGGAGGCCTGACCCTGCGCGCCGCCGCTCGGCTGATGCACCATCACGCGCGCGTTGGGAGTAGCATACCGCTTGCCCTTCGCCCCGGCCGCCAACAACAAGCTGCCCATGCTGGCAGCCTGGCCGATGCAGAGCGTGCTGACGGGGCTGCGCACGTACTGCATGGTGTCATAGATCGCGAGGCCGGCCGACACGACGCCCCCGGGGCTGTTGATGTAAAAGCTGATGTCCTTCGAGGGATTGTCGCTTTCCAAGAACAGCAGCTGGGCGCAAATCACTGCCGCGACCTGGTCATAGACCGGGCCAGTCAGGAAGATGATGCGCTCCTTCAGTAGGCGCGAATAGATGTCAAACGCACGCTCGCCGCGGGCGGTCTGCTCGACCACCATCGGCACCAGAGCGTTGTTATAGACCTCGACGGGATCGCGATCCCTCATTCCCTGTATTCCTTCAACCGTGGCCGCCGTATCGGGCCGGCAGCCCTGCCCCTACATGGGCCTAGATAATGGCGCGTTAACCGGGACGGTAACCCGCCGAACAGCCGGGTCAGGCTGCGGGCTGATCCGACGCAGGCTGATCCGGAGCGGGCTGATTTAGTTCGGCCGATAGCTCCTCGGGGCTGACCGGCTTGTCCTCGACCTGCGCCAGCTCCAGCACGAAGTCCACGACCTTGTCCTCGTATATCGGTCCGCGCAGGTTCTCCGCCGCCTCAGGGTTCTTGCGAAAGAAGTCCATCACCATCTGCTCCTGGCCGGCATAGCGCGCCGCCTCGGTCCGCATGGCGCGCATCATCTCGTCGGCGCCAACTTGGATGCCGTTGGTGCGGCCGATCTCGGACAGCAGCAATCCCAGGCGCACCCGGCGTTCGGCAATGGCGCGGTACTCAGACTTCAGCGTCTCCTCGTCCTTGCCCTTATCTTCCTCGTCGCCCTTGCCAGCCTTCACGTCGCTCTCGACCCGTTGCCAAATCTGCGCGAACTCGGACTCCACCATACTGGCGGGCACCGGAAAGTCCGCCATCTTGGCCAGGCTGTCCAACAAGTCGCGCTTGAGGCGCATCCGGCTCACCTGTTCGTACTCGCGCTGGATTTGCTCCACGATCGCCTCACGCAGCTTGTCCAGGCTTTCCAGGCCGAGCTTGGTCGCGAGCGCGTCATCGACCGGCACGGGCTTGGACTGCTGCAGCGCGGTCGCGGTCAGGTCGAACGTGGCCGGCTTACCCGCCAGCTCCTTTGCGTGGTACTCCTCCGGGAACGTCACATTGATCTGGCGCTGCTCGCCGGGCCGCATGCCCTCCATGCCCTCGGAGAAGCCCGGGATGAACCCGGCACCGCCAAGCTCCACGTTCATTCCGGTCCCGGTGCCACCGGAGAACGGCACGCCGTCCACCTTGCCTTCGAAGTCCACCGTCAGGGTGTCGCCGACCTGGGCGCCACGGTCCTCCTGCACCGGCTCCAACTCTTTCTGGCGACTGGCGATCTCGGCGAGGGCCTTGTCCACCACGTCAGCCGGCGGCTCGGCGCGCAGGCGGGTCAGCGAGATTGAGCTGAAGTCCGGCATCGTGATGTCAGGCAGCAGCTCAAGCTCGATGTTGAACTGCAGATCCTCCTGGTCCTTTACCTGGGTCACGTCGATCTTGGGCTGCCCGGCCGGACGCAGGCCGCGATCGGTCAGCACCTGCTGCGTGGCGCTGTTGACGCTTTCCTCCAGAACCTCGGACATCACGGCGCTGCCGTACCGCTGCCGCACCAGGTTGAGCGGCACCTTGCCGGGCCGGAACCCCGGCAGGCGCACCGTGCGGCCGATCTCGGTGAGCTTGGCGGTGCGCTTCCCCTCGATGTCGGCCGCGGGCACGACAATGGCGAAGCCGCGCTTCAGCCCTTCGGAGAGCGTCTCGGTAACCTGCATCTGCCGTTAATCCCTGTCACAAAAGCGGCCGGTGGTGCGGGCGGAGGGACTTGAACCCCCACGGCTTGCGCCACCAGAACCTAAATCTGGCGTGTCTACCATTTCACCACGCCCGCATATGGCCGTACGGGGGCGCGTGTAGCGCACCCTTCGGCAGCGGACAAGGCTGGGGGTCGATGCGGCCGGGAGCCGTCAGTCCAACAGGGCTTGCGCGCAGGCGTCCAGGATGGCGTCGGTGTCCAGGCCGTACTCGCGATACAGCTCGATCATGTCGCCGCTCTGCCCGAAGCGGTCCGGGCCAAGCGACACCACGCGCTGGCCGCGGACGCCGCCAAGCCAGGAATGCGCGGCGGGGTGGCCGTCCAAAATGGTGACCAACCGGGCGTCACGGGCCAGCGGCGCCAACAGCGCCTCAATATGCGACGTCGCGGGCTGGCCGGTGCGCCGCGTGCGGGCGGCGGCGGTCCAGCCGGCATACAGGCGGTCTGGGCTGGTGATCGCCAGTAACCCGGCGCCCGGCGCCTCGGCTTGCAATTCGGCGAACGCCGCCTCGGCCTCGGGCGCCACTGCGCCTTGATACGCCAGGGCGATTATGGCGCCCTGCCCCGGCGGCACCACCCAGTGCCCGCCGGCGATAACGGCGGCCGGGTCGAGCGTGCGTGCGGGCTGTTCGATTTGCCGGGTCGAGAGACGGAGCCAGGCGGCGGAGCCGTCCGGGGCCTGCATGTGCACGAAGGCATGGCGCAGCAGGATCGCGAGCTCGTCCACGTACGCCGGCTCGAACGAGGCCAGCCGGTCCGCGGCCATGCCGATCAGAGGCGTGTTGATGCTTTGGTGTTGCCCGCCCTCGGGCGCCAGGGTAATGCCGGACGGCGTGGACACCAGCAGGAACCGCGCATCCTGGTAGCAGGCATAAATCAGCGCATCGAGGCCACGGTTCACGAACGGGTCGTACACCGTGCCGATCGGCAGCACGCGCGCGCCGGTCAGGCTGTGCTGCAGCCCGGCCGCCGCCAGCAATAGGAACAGGTTCTGCTCGGCGATGCCCAGCTCCATATGCTGGCCGCCCGGCGCCATGCCCCAGCGCTGGGCGCTCGCAAGCTTGCTGTCGCGGAACACGTCGTTGCGGGTATGCCGGTCGAATACGCCGCGGCGGTTCACCCAGGGGCCAAGGTTGGTCGAGACCGTCACGTCCGGGCTTGTGGTCATGATGTGCTTGGCAAGCTCGGTGAACTCGCCCTGCCCGCGGCCGATCTCGGCCAGGATGTCGCCGAACCCAGCCTGCGTGCTGACCTTGCGCCCCACGACATTCAGCGCCGGCAGGTGTTCCGGCACGGCCACGACAGGCACCGTCAAGCTGCGGCCCGCGGGCGTCAATGGGACCGCGAACGGGGACCCGGCGATCACCTCGCGCAGCGCCTCCGCCGATAAGTCCAGGCCCTCCGCCACATCCCACTCATGGCCCGGCCGCACCTGCATCGCGGCCTGGAACGCCGCCATCTGGTCCCGGGTCATCAGGCCGGAGTGGTTGTCCTTGTGCCCGGCGAACGGCAGGCCCATGCCCTTCACGGTGTATGCGATGAAGCAGGTCGGCTGGTCGCCGAGCGCGTCCGCCACGCGGAACTGCTCGATTAGGTAGTCCACATCATGGCCGCCGAGGTTGGTCATCAGCCGGGCCAACTCATCGTCGGTGAGCGGGTCGATGATGGCGCGCACGCCCGCGTTGCGGCCGAGGTCGGCCAGCAAGGCGACGCGCCACGCCGCGCCGCCCTGGAACGTCAGCGCGGAGTACAAGCTGTTCGGGCAGTCGTCGATCCACAGCCGCAGCGAGTCGCCGCCCTCGCGCTCGAACGCGGCCTGCAGTAGGCGGCCGAACTTCAAGGTGACGACGTTCCAGCCCATGTCGCGGAACAGGCCCTCGATCCGGCCGAACAGACGGTCCGGCACCACGCTGTCGAGGCTCTGGCGGTTATAGTCGATCACCCACCAGACGTTGCGCACGTCGTGCTTCCAGCCCTCCAGCAACGCCTCGTAGATGTTGCCCTCATCCAGTTCGGCGTCGCCGGCGATCGCCACATGGCGGCCGGGCGGCAGCCCAGCGTCCAGGCCATGCAGCCGGACGTAGTCCTGCATCAGGGCGGCGAAGCTGGTGACCGCGACGCCCAGGCCCACGGATCCCGTGCTGAAATCCACCTCCGGCCCGTCCTTGGTGCGGGACGGGTAGCTCTGGATGCCGCCCATGCGGCGCAGGCCCTCCATATTCGACGCTTGTTGCCGGCCCAGCAGCAGGTTGATGGCGTGGAACACCGGGCCAGCGTGCGGCTTCACCGCCACACGGTCTTGCGGCCGCAGGATTTCAAAATACAGCGCCGTCATGATGCTGATGACGCTGGCGCAACTGGCTTGGTGGCCGCCCACCTTGAGGCCGTCGCGGTTCGGTCGGATATGGTTGGCGTTGTGCACCGTCCATGCCGAGAGCCACAGCAGCTTCCGCTCGATTTGCCGCAAGCCGGCCAGCCGTTCGGCAGGCAACGCGATGATGGCCGGAGTGGGCGCGTTCATGGCCAGTTCCCCTTCACGACCAGCCCCGCGATAGCTTGCGGACCGCGGTGCTGGCGTTGCGCTTGCCCTCGCCGGCGTAATCCTCGTGGTACTCCTCGATTTTGGCCGGGTCGTAGAGGTAGTTGACCATAAGCGTTGCGCTGTCCCTGACGCCTTTGCCGCTGGTGTCCGCCAGCATCATGATGCGCTCCACCCGCGCGCCGTTCGATAGGTGAAAATGCGCGACCGGATCAAGCGCCCGCTTGCCGCGCGACTCAATGAGCAGATAGCGCGCACCCAGCCGAACCAGGACGCCCTCCGTCGCGCGCAGCATGGCCGGGTCGCGGAACCAGCCGCGGCGGGCCAGGATGGCTTCGAGCGCCTTGGCCCCGGTCTGCGGCGCAGGCTCGTCAGCGGGCGCGGCGGTGCGCAGGCTGGCTGCCTCATCCTCGCTCAGCAGCGACTTGTCATTGTCCGCGAGCTTGGCGTCCAGCCATTTGCGAAAGCCTGGGATGGGAGAAAGGGTGGCGAAGGCCTTGAGATTGCGGAACTCCGTACTCAGCACCTCCACCACGCGCTTAATCAGGAAGTTGCCGAAGCTGATGCCCGCCAGGCCGCTCTGGCAGTTGCTGATGGAGTAGAAAATCGCGGTATCGGCCTCCCGCGGGTCCAGCAACGGCGCTTTTTTGTCTAACAGCCGCTGCACGCTGTCGGCCAGCCCGCGCACCAGCGCCACCTCAACGAATATGAGCGGCTCGTTCGGCATCCGGTGGTGGAACAGCGCGTAGCAGCGGCGGTCGCTGTCGAGCCGGTTCTTGAGGTCGCTCCAGGAGCGGATTTCGTGCACCGCCTCATAGCCGACCAGGCGCTCCAGCAACGCGGCCGGGCTGTTCCAGTCGATGCGGCGCAGCTCGAGGAAGCCCACGTCGAACCAGTTCGCCAGCAGCCTGCGCAAGTCGCTGTCCAGCGCCGCCAAATGCGGGTCGCCGCGGGTCAGGTCGATCAAGGTGGCGCGAAGATCCACCAGGAACTTCATGCCGTCCGGGATGGTGGTGAACTGCGTCAGCAGCCGGACGCGCGGCGGCTCCAGCGCGCGGCGCAGCTTCACCTGGGCGGTGGCGCGCTCGGCGGTGTCCGCGGCGGCCTGCACCGCCTCGAACGCGGCGGCGGCGGCGGCCGGGTCGCTGTCGAACGCGGCGAGGTCCAGCAGGAAGCTGCGGCGCCCGGCGTCGTCCAACGCCAAGTAGGTCTGCGCCAGCTTGGCGGCACGGTTGCGCGCGCTGACTTCGCCCCCCCGGGCCGCGAGGCAGGCGCGCATTTGGGCGGCGATGCCCTGGTCTTCGTCGGCCGAGACGCTGGCCGCCATGTCCCGCCAGGCGCCGGCGATGCGTCGGAGGGCACGGTCGAACAGGCCAATCGGGACTGCGGTGTCGCTCATGGTCGGCTCCGGGTGGCGTTGCATCATTATAGCTTATAACCCATTGGACATACCCCAGGATTCTTCAACGGCATGCGTGATCCGCGGCGGCAGATCCTCCACGAGCAACCCCGAGCCAGCTAACGCGGCGGCGCGTCCGTGCAGCCATGCCCCGGCGCACGCGGCTTCCCAGGGCGGCATCCCCTGCGCCAGCAGCCCCGCGATCATTCCGGCCAGCACGTCACCGGCGCCCGCAGTCGCGAGCCATGGTGGCGCGCTGTCGTTGATCGCGACCCGGCCGTCCGGCGCGGCGATGCAGGTGTCCGCGCCCTTAAGCAGCACCACCCCGCCCACTCGGACGGCGGCGGCCCGGGCAGCGGCTACCTTGTCCGGGCCGACCGGGCCGAACAGGCGCGTGAACTCGCCCTCGTGCGGCGTGAGCGCCGCGCAGCCGCGGAGCCGCTCCGGCTCGCCAGCATGGGCACCAAGCGCGTCCGCATCCGCCACCACGGTCCGCCCGGCGGCGAGCAGCAGCGGCAGTGCGGACCGAGCGGCGTCCAGGCCAAGGCCCGGGCCGCAGACCCATACGACACGACGTTGATCTTGCAGCAAATCAGGCAGCGGCGCTTCACTGACCAACAACCCCGGCTCACCGACGCGATACAGGTCGGCCCGGCCCGCGGCGGCAATCATCACCAACCCTGCCCCGGCCCGCCGCGCCGCCGACGCGGCCAGCCGGGCGGCGCCAGTCATGGCCGCCCCGCCCAGGACGGTGACGTGCCCGCGGGTGTACTTGTGGCTCTGCACGCCAGGTTGGGGAACGCGCCAAAGCCCTGGGGTGTTGCGCCAAGCCCGCACGCCAATCAGCGGCAGCACAGTGGCGGGCAGGCCGATGTCGGCCAGCAACACGGTCCCGCACAGGGTACGGCCCGGCAGCAGCAGGTGCCCGGGCTTGCGGCGGAAGAATGTCACCGTCAGGTCCGCTGCCCTGACCCGGCCGCGCGACTGGCCGTTGGCGCCATCGAGCCCGCTTGGCACGTCAACCGCCAGCACCCGGCGCGCCGCGGCCAGGGTGTCAGCGACTGGCTCCGGCACGTCGGCCCGCAGGCCCGCCCCGAACACGGCGTCGATCACGAGGTCCGCGCGGGCCGCCTCGGCTGGCGTGAACGGCGCATGCGGCCCACGCCAGCGTGCGGCGGCGGCAGCGGCGTCCGACCCGGGGCGCGGCGGCTCCAACGCGGCGACCCGTACCGGCCAACCCTGTTGCGCCAGCAGCCGGGCCGCGACATAGCCGTCGCCACCGTTGTTGCCGGGACCGCACAGCACGAGGGTCCGGTAGGGGCCGAAGCGCTGGGCTGCCCGGGCCACGGCACGGCCGGCCGCCTGCATCAGCACCGCGCCGGGCACGCCGGCCTCCGCCGCAAGCCGGTCGGCGTCGGCCATTTCCAAGGGGGTCAGCAGCTCATCCGGCATCGTGCGTGTATAGTGCGACGATTCCGCTTAAGAGGGCACCCCATGGCAGTCGTACTGACGGTGGCGCAACAGAAAGGCGGTGCGGGCAAAACGATGCTGGCCGCGAACCTTGCCGCCGCGCTCGCGCCGACGCGGCGGGTGGCAGTGCTGGACATCGACCCGCAGCACAGCCTGTCGCGCTGGAGCGCGTTGCGCCTCGCGCGCCCGGTGTCGCCGGTCGCGATCACGTTCTCCGACCTGTCCGGTTGGCGGCTGGCGAAAGAGCTGGAACGGCTGCGGCGCGAGCATGACGTGGTGCTGGTAGACAGCCCGCCGCAGGTGGATGCCGACGCGCGCCGGGCCATCCGGAGCGCGGATCTGGTGCTGGTGCCGGTGCAGCCGAGCCCGCCAGACATCTGGGCGGCGGAGGGCACGCTGAAGCTGGCGGCGGAGGAGAAACGGCCGGCGTGCCTGGTGCTGAACCGGGTGGCGACCGGCAGCCGGCTGCGCGACACCACCGACCGGGAATTGCGCGCGCGCGGGATGACGGTGCTGCCCACGAGCCTCGGCAACCGCACTGCGTTCAGCCATGCGTTCGCGGAGGGGCTGGGGGTCACGGAAGCCGCGCCGCGCAGCCAGGCGGCGGCGGAGCTGCGGGCGCTGCTGGCTGCTATTCTTGAGGTGGTCAGGTGATGGCCCGGAGGCCGGCTCAAAGGCCAGGTAAACTTGCTCAGCCCATACGGTGCCAAACGTCGGTGGCCACATCGGCAAGCCCGCATCGGCTTGCATTTCCACACCCACCAGCTCATCTTACCGTCGTCTTACATAGGAACCGGCATGGCTGCCACGGGTCTCACGACCATCGTATCGACCAAGGGCCAGGTGATCCTGCCCAAGGCGATCCGCGACCAACTGCACTGGGGCGCCGGAACCCGCCTGACTGTGGAACACACGGCCGGCGGCGTGCTTCTGAAGCCGCTGACGGGCGCCTTCGCGTCAACCGAGCCGAAGGACGTCTTCGGTTGCCTCTCCTGCAAGGGCAGGCCGAAGTCGATCGACGAGATGGAGGCGGGAATCGCTATGGAGGCCAAGCGCCGAAATGCACGGGGTCGATACTAACGTCATCGTCCGCTACCTGACCGGCGACGACCCGGCCCAGGCAGCAAAGGCCCGCGCCGTAATCGGCCAGAAACCGGTGTTCGTGCCGAGGACCGTCCTGCTGGAGGCGGAGTGGGTATTGCGCGGCGTCTATGACCTACCGCCAAAACAGGTTATCCCAGCGCTCCGGGCCCTCGCTGGGCTTCCGGGGGTCTCGGTAGAAGATGCTGAGTTGGTCGCCAAGGCAATGGACTGGGCCGAGGTGGGCATGGACTTCGCCGACGCCCTCCATCTGGCGGCTACGGCCGAGTGCAAAGGTTTCCTGACCTTTGACAAGCGGCTCGCGCAGTCAGGGACGCGTTTAAGCAGCATCCCGATTGCAGCACCATGACGGCGTCGAGCCAGGATTTCGCAGCTTCACGTCGTGCAATGGTCGGAGCGGCTGGTATCAGGCCTCGACTGCTATCCGCGCCCCTCCCGCCACCACGAGAACAACCCGGACAGCACCAGCACGCCGATGCCGATAAACTCCCACCCGCCCGGCACCTCGTTCCACACCAGCCATCCCAGCAGCACGGCATAGAGGATCGCGCCATACTCGAACGGGGCCAGCATGGTTGCCTCGCCGCTGCGGTAGCCCTCGGTCATCAGCAGTTGCGCCGCGGTCGAGATCACGCCGACGCCGATCAGCGCGATGAACTGCGGGACGGTTGGCGTCACCCAGACCGGGATGGTCAGCAGGGCCGCCAGGAGGGTGCTGCCGATTGAGAACAGCAGGACGATGGTGACGTTGCGCTCGCCTGATTGTCCCATGCGGCGGATGCTGATCATCGCCAGCGCCCAAGCGGCCACGCCGGCCATCACCACCAGCGCCGGGCCGACGGGCTGGCCGGCGTTGTCCTCCCAGGGGCGCAGCACGATCAGCACGCCCGCCAGGCCCACCGCCACGACCGCCGCCCGCGTGGCGCTGATGCGCTCGTGCAGCAGCGGGACCGACAGCAGCGTGAGGAAAATCGGCATGGAGAAGCCGAGCGCCGTGACGGTCGCGATTGGCAAGGTCGCGTAGCCGTAGAACGCGGCGTACATGCCGCAGAACCCGGCCGCAAGGCGCAGCAGGTGCGCGCCAGGGCGGTTCGTGCGGAGCGCGGACCAGCCGCCATTGCCGCGCAGCATCGGCAACAGGATCAGCACCGAGCACAGGCTGCGGAACAGCACCACCTCGGCCACGGGCAGGCCGGGCGACGCGGCCTTGACCAGGGCGGCGGCCACGTTGAAGAAAGCGGACGAGGCCAGCACGCAGAGGATGGCACGGTGCCGCAGCCGCGCTGGGCGGTCAGCAGCCGCGGTGGCCGGGATGGATGCCATGCCGTTTCTATGACGCGGCGGGCGTTGCGGCGACGCGGGGCAGCGAAATGGACGCCTCCACCACCTCAGGCTCATCTGGCATCCGGCGCACGGTGAAGCCGAGCTTGCGCACGAACGCCAGCATGGGCGCGTTCTCCGCCAGCACCTGGCCGGTGATCCCGGTCATGCCTTGGGCCGCACCCCAATCCATGATGCGGTGCATCAGGTGCCGCGCCAGGCCGCGGCCCTTCATGGACTGTTCCACCACGACCGCGAACTCACCCGTGGTGGTATAAGGCTCCCGCACCAGTCGGGCCACGCCAACGGTCTCGTTGGTGGCCTCGCGCACGGCGATCAGGGCCATCTCGCGGTCGTAATCCACCTGGGTCATGCGGGCGATCTGGTCCGGGGATAGGGTGCGCAACATGCTGAAAAAGCGATAGCGGATGTCCTCGGGCGACAGGCGGGCGAACAGGGCGGCGTGCGCCTCCGCGTCCTCGGGGCGGATGGGGCGGATCAGCACCGGTTCGTCCCCGGCCATCCAATGCTCCGTAAGCTCGGCGGGATAGGGGGCGATGCCCAGTTCGGCGACGACGCCCGGCTCACGCAGGCTGATCCAGGCGTCGGCCGCCAGCACGCCGTCGCCGTCGGCGAACAGCGGGTTGATGTCCAGCGCCGCGATCTCGGGGAAGTCCATCACAAGCTGACTCACCCGCACCAGCGCGTCCGCCACGGCGCCGGTGTCGGCGGCGGGCTGATCGTGCAGCTCGGCCAGGGTGCAGGCGACCTGGGTGCTGCCGATCAGGCTGGCGGCGAGGGTAAGGTTCAGCGGCGGCAGGTCCACCGCAGCGTCGCCCAGCAGGTCGGCCGCGCTGCCGCCCTGGCCGAACGCGATGGCTGGGCCGAACATCGCGTCGTCGCGCACCGTGATACGCAGCTCGCGGGCGCGGCCGACCTGGTGTTGCACCAGAAAGCCTTCCGTGAGTCCGGCCGGGTCCAGGCGGGCACGCCGGTCTTCCAGCAGCATGGCCGCGCGCTGCACGGTCGTGCCGTCGGCTAGGTCGAGCGTGACGCCGCCGGGTCCGCGCGGCTGTGGCCGGGCGCTGCGGGCCAGCTTCACCACCACGGGGAAGCCGATCTCGGCGGCGGCCAACGCGGCGGCCTCGGGCGTCGGCGCGGCGCGGCTCGGCACGGTCTGCATGCCATAGGCCGTTAGCACCGTCAGCGCCTCCAGTTGCAACAGGCCAGTGCGTCCGGCGCGCCGGGCCGCGTCGAAGGTGGCCCGCACGGCGGCGCGGTCGGGCGCCAGGCTCAGCACGGCGCTGGGCGGCAGCTCGCGCGCCGCCGCCCGGGCACGCCGTTGCTCCACAAGCTGGGCGAAGCCGCGCATTGCCCCTTCCGGCGAGGAGAACGACGGCACCCCCGCGGCGGCGAGCGCCCGGCGGTGCGCGTCGCCGGTCGTCTCGCCCATCACGCAGGCCAGCAATGAGATTTTCATGCCGGGCGCCGCCGCGACGAGTGCCGCGATGCCGGCCGCATCCGGCGTCCCGGTTGGCGCCATGACAACCACGACGCCGCCGACCTCGGGCGCGCCGGACAGCATGGAGGCGGTTTCCGCCAGGCGGATCGGCTGGGTCGGGCCGGTCCAGGCCAATCCAGGGTCGGTCGGGCCGGGCGGCAGGTTCAGGTTCAGCACGCCGCGGGTAGCCTGGGTGAGCGGTGCCAGCGGCAGGCCGAGCCGCACCGCAGCGTCCGCCGCCATCTGGCCGGGGCCGATGGCGTTGGTCACGATTGCCACTGCATCGCTGCGCGGCGGACGGGCGCGGGTCAGGGTTTCCGCCGCACCCAATAGGTCCGGCAACGTTTCTACCCGGACGACGCCGACCCGGCGCAGGGCAGCGGTGAACACGGCGTCCGCCCGGCCGGATGGGTCCCCTACGCGCCCTCCGGCGTGAATGGCCACGACCGGGCGCAGCCGGGCGGCGGCCCGGGCAGCGGACAGGAAGCGGCGGCGCTCGTGGACGGTGCGGATATCCAGCAGGATGGCGCCGGTGCCCGGGTCGCGGGACAGCCAGTCGAGCACCAGGCCGAAGCCGATGTCCCCATCCATGCCGACGCCGACAATATGACTGAAACCGACGCCGTTCGGCTCCGCCCAATCCAGCACCGCGCGGCACAGCGCCGCCGACTGCGACACCAGCGCCAGCTTGCCGGGCCGGGGCAGCAGGTGCGCCGTCGTGGCGTTCAGGCCAAGGGCTGGCACGGCGATGCCGAAGCTTGACGGACCCAGCACCCGCACCCCGGCGGCGCGCCCGATATCCCACAGGTCCGGCGCAGGGGTCAGGCACACGGCCGCGAAGGCACCACGCGCGCCCAGCGCCATGATGGCGGCCTCGACGCCGTCCGGGTCGGTCGTGACCACTCCAAGGTCCGGCACCAACGGCAGCGCCGCCACGTCTGGATAGGCCAGCACGCCGGCCATGGCCTCGAGCCCGGGGCCGACCGGCAGCACCGCGCCCTCGAACCCGGCTGTCAGCATGTTCTGCATGACGGTCTTGCCCAGCGCGGTGCCTGCCCCGACCAGCGCAACGGAACGGGGACGGAACAGGAGCTCAGGGCGGAAGCGGCCAAGGGACGCAGGCCGGAACAGGGGCATCAAGAGTCCAGTATTGTGCGTTGCAGCATACACCAATCAACGCCGGCTGGGTTGCCTTAATTCATAGGCCGCCAATGATCGCGTGACTGGGACCAGGACACCTGGAGTGGGCTGCGCTTGTTTTCGGCGCGCCCTACAGCGGACGCCGGATCAACGCCGCGATCTCGCCGACGATGCCGCGCCGGAACGCCAGCACGCAGGCTACGAATATGACGCCCTGCGTGACCGTCACCCACGACCCGGCGCCGGCCAGCGCGCTTTCGGTCCAGACGATGACGCCCGCGCCAACCACCGGGCCAAAGATGGTGCCCATGCCGCCCAGCAGGTTCATCAGCACGACCTCGCCGGACATGGCGTAATGCACGTCGGTCAGCGTCGCGATGCCGAACACCAGGCTTTTGGTGCCACCCGCGATGCCGGCGATGAAGGTGCTGAGGATGAACGCGACCAGCTTGTAGTCGTCAGTCCGGTAACCCAACGAGATGGCGCGCGGCTCGTTCTCGCGGATGGCTTTCAGCACCTGGCCGAACGGCGAGTGCACGATGCGGTGGATCAGCAGGAAGAAGATAAAGAAAATCACCGCGACCAGGGCATACATGGCCATGTCGTCCTGCAGCGAGAACACGCCGAACAGCGCGCCGCGCGGGACTTGCTGGATGCCATCCTCGCCGCCGGTGAACGGCGCCTGCAAGCAGAAAAAGTAGTTCATCTGCGCCAAAGCGAGGGTAATCATGGCGAAGTACAGGCCCTGCCGCCGGATGGCGAGCAGGCCGAACACCGTGCCGAGCACTGCGCCAGCAACGCCGCCGAGCAGGATGGCGACTTCGGGCGTGACGCCCAGGTTCTTGGCGCACCAGGCCGTGACGTAGCCGCCCATGCCGAAGTAGGCGGCGTGCCCGAAGCTCAGCAGCCCGACGAAGCCGATCAGCAGGTTGAAGGCACAGGCGAACAGCGCGAAGCAAAGCACCTTCATCAGGAACACGGGATAGATGAAGTATGGCCCCGCCACCGCGAACGCTAGAAGCAACAGCAATGCGATGGCCTGCGCGCTGCTGAACCCCAGGATGCTGAGCGGACGCTTCACCCCGGGCGCGTACTCTTCGGGCGTGACGGGGGCTAGAGGCGAGGCGTCCATGTCAGGCGGCCTTTCCGAACAGCCCAGCCGGCCGGGCCAGCAGGACGATGACCATGACCACGAAGATAACCGTAGCCGACGCCTGGGGATAATACACCTTCGTGAGACCCTCGACGATGCCCAATCCGAAGCCGGTGACGACGCTGCCCAGAATGGAGCCCATGCCGCCGATCACCACCACGGCGAACACGGTGATGATGAACGAGGACCCCATATTCGGGTTAACCGAGTAGATCGGCGCAGCCAGCACGCCCGCGAACGCCGCCAGCGCCACGCCGCCCGCGTAGGTGAGGCTGATCATGCGCGGCACGTTGACCCCGAAGGCCTGCACCAGCCCAGGGTTCTCGGTGGCGGCGCGCAGCTTGGCGCCGAGCTGGGTCTTTTCAATCAGCAGCCACGTCACAAGGCACATGGCCGCGGCGGCCAGCAGCACCCAGCCGCGGTAGTTGGGCATGAACATGAAGCCAAGGTTGGTGCCGCCCTGCAGCGCGTCCGGGATGCGGTACGGCATGCCAGACGAGCCGAACGCGTTGCGGGCCAGCCCCTCTATGATTAAGGCCATGCCGAACGTGAGCAGCAGGCCATACAGGTGGTCCAGCTTGTAAAGCCGGCTGATGATGGTTTTCTCCAGCAGCAGGCCGAACGCGCCCACGATCAGCGGCGCCAGGATCAGCGCCGGCCAGTAGCCGATCACCGCCCAGTCCGGCACCGCCAGGCCCGGCGAGATCATCGCAAGCCAGGTGTTCGGCGTGAGCATCATCCACGCCACGAACGCGCCCAGCATGAACAATGCGCCGTGCGCGAAGTTGATGATGTTCAACATGCCGAAAATCACGGCCAGGCCCAGCGACAGCAGCGCGTAGAACGCTCCGTTGATGAGGCCCAGCAGCAACTGCCCGAACAGCAGTTGCGGCGGGCGGTAGAAGCTGAAACCGGATAAGGCCGACGCAAGGTCCCGGGCGTTCCAGCCCGCGTAAAGCACGGCGCCAACAACAACGGTGGCCAGGACCGCGCGGGTCAGCGCGGCCTGGATCGAGAGGTCAGACTCCGCGCGCACCATGGTCAGGCACGCACCAGCGGGCAGCCGCCCTCGGCCAACGGCTTCCACGCCTGGTCCGCTGGCGTGGTGACCACTGGCTTGTAGTAATCCCAGGGATACTTGCTCTCGGACCTCTTCTTGACCTCGAACAAGGTGGACGGGAACAGCGCCAGTCCGTCGGCGCGGATTGTACCGGGGCCGTAAGCGTCGTCCCCGGTCGGCATGGACTTCATGCGCGCCACCACCGCCGCACCGTCGGCCTTGTTGGCGACGCCCACGTCCGCGACGGCCTTCAAGTAGTGCAACGCCCCGGAGTATGCGCCGGCGTTGGTCATGTTCGGCACGACATTGGGCATGCGGGCCTGGAAGCGCTTGGTGAAGGCGCGGGTGCGGTCGTTGGTGTCCCAATAGAAGCTCTCGGTCAGGAACAGTCCTTGCGCCGCCTCCAGCCCCAGGCCGTGCACGTCGTTGATGAACATCAGCATGGCCGCGACCTTCATGCGCTGGGTCAGGCCGAACTCGGCCGCCTGCTTGATGCTGTTCACGGTGTCCGCGCCCGCGTTGGCGAGGCCCAGCACCTTGGCGCCGCTCGCCTGGGCCGAAATCAGGAACGAGGAGAAGTCCGACGTGCCCGGGAACGGGTACAGCGAGGACCCCAGCACCTTGCCGCCGGCCTTGGTCACGAACGCGGACGTGTCCCGTTGCAGTTGCTGGCCGAATACGTAGTCGGCTGTCACGAAGTACCAGGTGTCGCCACCCGCTGCGACCATCGCGCCGCCGGTGGAGTGGGCCAGCATGTAGGTGTCGTAAGCCCAGTGGATCGTGCTCGGCGTGCACTGCGCGCCTGTCAGGTCCCCGGTGGCGGCGCCGGTGTTGATGTAGGCGCGGTTCTTCTCGCGCACCACGTTGTTGACCGCGAGCGCCACCGAACTCGTGGGCACGTCCACGATCAGGTCCACGCCGTCACGGTCGATCCACTGCCGGGCGATGCCGACGCCGATGTCCGGCTTGTTCTGGTGGTCGGCGGCCAGCACCTCGACCTTGAGGCCGCCGCCGAACTCCTGCACGGCCATACGCACGGCGTTGACGCTGAGCTGGCCGCCGATGTCGCGGTACGGACCGGACTGGTCGTTCAGCACGCCAATTTTGATGGTCTGCCCCTGCGCCTGCGACCGGCGCGGCAACAAGGCGGTGGCGGCGGTTGCCCCAAGCAGGGCGCGACGGTCGAGGGTCATGACGTGGCCTCCGTTATGCACGAACCAGCGAGCAGCCGCCCTCGGCCAAGGGGCGGAACGCCTCATTGGCCGGGGTGGTGGCAATCAGCTTGTAATAATCCCAGGGCGCCTTGCTTTCGATGGGCTTCTTCACCTCGAACAAGTAAACCGGATGGATCTTGCGCCCGTCCTGCCGGATCGACCCGGCGCCGAACGCGTCGTCGTCCGTCGGCATTGACTTCATCTTGGCGACCACCGCCGCGCCGCTTTTCTTGGCGTCCGCCACGCCCATCGACGCCACTGCCTTGATGTAGTGCATGGCCCCGGCATAGCAGCCGGCGTGCGACATGGCCGGATGGTTGCCGCCGGTCTTGGGCAGCACGCGCTTGGTGAAGGCGCGGGTGCGGTCGTTCAGGTCCCAGTAGAAGCTTTCGGTCAGCACCAACCCCTGCGCCGCCTGCAGCCCCAGGGCGTGCACGTCGTTAATGAACACCAGCAGTCCCGCAAGCTTGATGCCGGACTGCGTGAGGCCGAACTCCGCCGCCTGCTTGATGGTGTTCACGGTGTCGGTGCCGGCGTTGCAGATGCCGACCACCTTGGCCTTGCTCGCCTGCGCCTGCAGCAGGAACGAGCTGAAATCCGTGTTGCCCGGGAACGGGTGCCGCACGCTGCCGAGCACCTTGCCCCCGGCGGCCTTCACGAACGTGGTGGTGTCCCGCTCCAACGCGGTGCCGAACGCGTAATCCGCGGTGACGAAAAACCAGGTGTCCCCGCCCGCCTTCACCATCGCCGCCCCGGTGGAGTGCGCCAGCATCCAGGTGTCGTAGGTCCAGTGCACGGTGGTGGGCGCGCAGGCCGAGCCGGTCAGGTCCGCGGTGGCGCCGGTCGAGTTGACATAGACCTTGTCCTTTTCCTTGCACACGCTGTTGATCGCCAGCGCTACGCCGGAGTTGGCGACGTCAATAATCATGTCCACGCCCTCGCGGTCGATCCACTGGCGGGCGATGCCGGTGCCGATGTCGGGCTTGTTCTGGTGGTCGCCGGCCACGACCTCGATGGCGAAACCCTGCCCGCCCAAATCCTCGATGGCCTGGCGCACACAGGCAGTCGAGGTCGGGCCGCTGATGTCCCGGTACACGCCGGATTGGTCGTTCAGCACGCCGATCTTGATAGGCGTCCCCTGGGCGCGGGCGGGACGGACCAGCGGCGCGGCTGCGGCGGTCGCCAGCAGGGTGCGTCGGTTCAACATGGGGCGTCCTTTCGTCAGACTTTGACCAGGGCGCAACCGCCCTTGTCGAGCGGGCGGAACGCCTGGTCGGCCGGGGTGCTGGCGACGGGCTTGTAGTAGTCCCAGGGACCCTTGCTCTCGGCAGGCTTCTTCACCTCCCACAAATACGACGGGTGGATTTTTCGCCCATCGACCCGGATGCTGCCAGCGCCGAAGCAGTCGTCCTCGGTCGGCGTCGCCTTCAACTGCGCGACGGTCGCCGCCCCGTCCCGCTTGGCCTGGGCGATGCCCATCGTGTGCGCCACCTTGAGATAGTGCAGCGTGCTGGCGTAGGTGCCGGCCTGCACCATGGTCGGGCGCTGTGACGGGCCCTTGGGCTTCAGCCGCTCGGAGAACGCGCGGGTGCGGTCGTTCAGGTCCCAATAGAAGCTGTTGGTGAGGATCAATCCCTGCGCCACCGGCAGACCCATGGCGTGCACGTCGCTCAAGAACACCAGCAACCCGGCCAACTTCATCTTGGACGTGATGCCGAACTCCTGCGCCTGCTTGATGGTGTTCACCGTGTCCGACCCGGCGTTCGCCATGCCCAGTATCTTGGCCCCGGACGACTGCGCCTGCAGCAGCAGGCTGGAGAAGTCCGTGGTGCCGGGAAATGGGTACTTGACGCTGCCGACCACCTTGCCGCCGGCCTCGGTCACGAAACCGGTGGTGTCCCGCTGCAGCGCCTGCCCGAACGCGTAATCGGCCGTGATGAAGAACCAGGTGTCGCCGCCAGCCTTCACCATAGCCGCGCCCGTGCTTTTGGCGAGCATGTAGGTGTCGTACGCCCAGTGGATGGTGTTGGCGTTGCACGACGCCGCGGTCAGGTCCGAGGTGGCGGCGCCCGAGTTGATGTAAACCTTGTTCTTGTCCTTGGCCACGCCCGCGACCGCCAAGGCCACCGCGCTGTTGGCGACCTCGACGATGATGTCGACCCCATCCCGGTCGTACCACTGCCGCGCGATGCCGGCGCCGATGTCGGCCTTGTTCTGATGGTCGCCCTGCACGATCTCGACCCGGAAGCCCTTGCCGGCCACTCCGAAATCCTCGGTCGCCAGGTTGGCGCAGCCAATCGCCAGTGGCCCGGCCAGGTCCTGGTACGGCCCGGACAGGTCGGTCAGCACGCCGATCTTGAGCGTGTTGCCGGTCTGCGCCCGCGCGGACCGGCCGATCAGCGGCAGCGTGGCGGCAGCCCCAATAAGGCCTCGGCGGGAAACGGACATGCTACTCTCCATGACGGGCGCTAGAAGGCCCCAACTGTTTAAACGCCGAGATAATCGTGCAGCTTGGCCATATTGGCCTCGATATCGCTGTTCGGGATCATGTCGATCACCCGGCCATGCTCCATCACGTAGTGCCGGTCGGCGACGGTGGCGGCGAAGCGGAAGTTCTGCTCCACCAGCAACACCGTGAAGCCGCGCTGCTTGATCTCGCGGATGGTGCGGCCGATCTGCTGCACGATCACCGGCGCCAGGCCCTCGGTCGGTTCGTCCAGCAGCAGCAGCCGCGCGCCGGTGCGCAGGATGCGGCCGATCGCCAGCATCTGCTGCTCGCCGCCGGACAGCTTGGTGCCCTGGCTGCCGGCGCGTTCCTTGAGGTTCGGGAACAACGTATGGATTTCCTGCACCGACATGCCGCCCGGCGCGATCTGCGGCGGCAGCATCAGGTTCTCGGTCACTGTCAGCGCCGCGAAGATGCCGCGCTCCTCGGGGCAGAACGCGATGCCCGCACGCGCCACGCCGTCCGGGCGCATGGCGGCGGTTTCGGCGCCCTTGAAGCGGATGCTGCCCTCGCGCCGGGGCACCAGGCCCATGATGGATTTCATGGTTGTGGTTTTGCCGGCGCCGTTCCGGCCCAGCAGGGTCACGACCTCCCCCTCGCCCACCCGGAAATCGACGCCGTGCAGCACGTGGCTCTCGCCATACCAGGCGTTGAGGCCCTGAACCTCCAGCATCGCGCCGCCTGTCGCGTCAAGCATCGGTGGTCCCCAGGTAGGCCGCAACCACGTCCGGGTTCTTGCTGACGCTGGCGTAGTCGCCCTCTGCCAGGATTTGCCCGCGCGCCAGCACGGTGATGCGGTCGCACAGGCCCTCGACCACGCTCAGGTTGTGCTCCACCATCAGGATGGTGCGCCCGGCCCGGATGCGGCGGATCAGCGCCACCACGCGGTCCACATCCTCGTGCGCCATGCCGGCGGTGGGTTCGTCCAGCAACAGCATGGTCGGCTCCAGCGCCAGGGTGGTGGCGATCTCCAAAGCGCGCTTGCGGCCATAGGACAGCAGCGCGGCCTGTTCGCCCTCGTAGCCCTCCAGCCCCACGTCGGCCAGCAGCGAGCGGGCACGGTCGTCGTAACGGTGCAGCAAGCTCTCGGGCCGCCAAAAGTCGAAGCTGCCGCCGCGGGCGCGCTGCAACGCCAGCCGCACGTTCTCCAGCGCTGACAAATGCGGGAACACCGCCGAGATTTGGAAGCTGCGCACGAGACCGAGGCGCGCGACCATGGCCGGCTGCATCCCGGTGATGTCGCGGCCCTGGAACCGGATCGTGCCCCGGGTCGGCGCCAGGAACTTGGTGAGCAGGTTGAAACAGGTGGTCTTGCCGGCGCCGTTCGGGCCGATCAGGGCGTGGATCGTGCCCTCCTGCACGTGCAGATCGACCTCTTTCACGGCGACGAAGCCGCGGAACTCGCGTGTCAGCCCGCTTGTCTCGAGCACGGCGCTTGCCAACCCGTCAGCCTCCCGATTTATGCAATTCTTACCTCGGTGATTTGCATATATTCGACACGCGCGCAAGATTGTTCATCAAATTCTGGAACGCTTTAGAATGAAACTGCGAAGCCCCTTGTTCGCGCCAGGCGATAGCGCGCGCAAAATCGAGAACGCGCTGTCCTCCACCGCTGACTGCGTCATCCTGGATTTGGAGGACAGCGTCGCAGCCGACGGCAAGACAGCGGCGCGCGACCGCGTTGCGGGCCTGCTGCCGGATGTGGCCCGGCCAGGCGTCATGGTCCGGGTGAACCCGCGCGGGACGCCGTGGTACCTGGGAGACTTGGCCGCCGTCGTGCCCGGGCGTCCCGCCGCGGTGATGCTGCCGAAGTGCACAGGTCCCGAGGATTTGTGGGCGCTCGACCATCATCTCGAGGCGCTGGAGGCGGCGGCGGGGTTGCCGGCCGGCGGCATCGGCGTGCTGGCGCTGGTGACGGAAACGGCCGGGTCGCTGGCGCGGATGGGCTATGCGGGCGCGCCGGCGCGGCTGCTGGCGCTGTGCTTCGGGGCGGAGGACTTGTCAGCCGATCTGGGCATTGCGCCCCGAAGCGCCAGCCAGGCGTACGCCGCCCCGGTCGCGGCGGCGCGGGCCATGACGGTCCTGGCGGCGGCAGCGGCGGGGGTGCCGGCGCTTGACACCCCCTGGCCCGATCCGCGCGACCCGGACGGGCTGGCCACGGAGGCGGCCCAGGCGGCGGCCGACGGGTTCACCGGCAAGCTGTGCATCCACCCGGCGCAGATCGGGCCGGTCAACGCCGCGTTCACCCCGGCGCCGGACCGAGTGGCCTGGGCAGAGGCGGTGCGGGACGGCTTCGCGCTCCGGCCCGACGCCGGGGTGTTCGCGCTGGACGGCAAAATGATCGACCGGCCGCACCTGAAGCTCGCGGAGCGTATCCTGGCGGCGCGCTGAACGTTCGCTTTTGTTTATCATGGGTTCCGGTTGCCCGCCTCGTAAAAACGGCATGGCCAGGCCATTTGCCGTTATATGAACGAACCCGATCCTACCGACGCAGGCCTCATGGCCCGCGCTGCCGACGGCGACCGCCTGGCGTTCGACGCGTTGGCCCAGCGCTATGTGCTGCGGCTGCGGCGGGCCGCGTTGCGCGTGCTGGGGGACCCGGCCGCCGCCGAGGACACCGCGCAGGACGCCCTGCTGCGTGCTTGGACCCGGGCGGCCACGTTCGACCCAACGCAAGCGTCCGTCTCCACTTGGCTGCACCGGATCACCGTAAACGCCGCCATCGACCGGGTGCGCGCGGCGCGTCCCAGCATTCCGGTGCCGGAGGACTTGGTGGACGCGACGCCCGGCGCCGAGCACGGCATCATACGCCAGCAGCGCAACCGCCTGCTCGCCGACGCCATCGCCACCCTGCCGGACCGGCAGCGCGCCGCCATCGCGCTGACCTATGGCGAGGGGTGGTCGGGGCAGGACGCGGCGCGTGCGCTCAGCGTCTCGACCCGCGCGCTGGAGGGTCTGCTGCACCGCGGCCGCAAGGTCCTGCGCGCCTATCTGGAGGCGCGCGAGTAGTGGGTTGGATGCCGCTCCGCCGGCTGGACTGGCTGCTGCATGCCCATGGCCCGGCGGTTGCCGAGTGGCCGGACCGGGACCGCCGCGCGGCGTTGGCGCTGCTGCGCCGGTCCGCGCGGGCGCGGCAGATACTGGCGGAAGCGCTGGCGCACGAGGACGCGCCGGCGCACGATCCAGCGCTGCTGTGCCGTATGCTGGGCCGGTTGCGGGCGGGCCTGGCGCCGGCGTCGCCGGTGGCGGCCGGGGTGCGCTGGGGCGCGCTCGCCGCGTGCGCGCTGGCCGGGCTGTGGCTGGGCGTGGCGTTGGACGATCCTGGCCCGGCGCCTGACCTGTTCCCAGTCGTGCAGACCGCCTCGCTGCCATGATCGCCCTGTTGCGGGAGCCCTGGCGCACCCGGCTGCTGTTCCTGTCGGTGGCAGGCAACCTGTTCAGCGTGGCGCTGATCGGCTCGCATTGGGCCATGCGCCGCCCGTCCCCGCCGCCGGGGCTGGAGGGCGCGGTCGAGCGCATGGCCCGCGACCTGCCGCCGTCCGACGCGGCGCGGTTCCGCATGGTGCTGGAGCGCGAGCGCCCCTGGTACGACCTGGCCCGCAAGCGCATGGACGAGGCGCGGGCCGACCTGTCGCGCGGCATAGCCCATGAGCCTTATGACGAGGCGCTGGTGCGCGTCCGCATGGTGGCGTTCCAGCAGCGCTGGGTCGAGACCTCCGGCCGGTTCGGCGACAGCCTGTTGATGGCGATTGGCACCCTGTCGCCCGAGGGCCGGGCGCGGCTGGCGGACGCGACGGCGCACCCAGGCCGCAAATGACTTCATCCCTCGCGCGCGTGCTGGCCGGCGGTTTGCTGGCGCCGGCGTTGCTGGCCGGCTGCAGCCTCGGCCCTTATTTCGAGCGGCCCGTCGTTGACGTGCCGCCAGCGTTCCGCGCCACCGCGGACACGGCCGAGGCCGCCTGGCCGTCGAGCGAGTGGTGGCGCAACTTCCGCAGCCCAGAGCTGGACCGGCTGATCAGCACCGCGCGCGCCTACAACACGGACCTCGCGGCGGCGGCGGCGCGCGTGATCCAGGCGGACGCGCAGGTGCGGATCAGCGGCGCGGCGCTGTTGCCGACGGTCGATGGCACCGGGGACTTCCAGTACCGGCGCAGCGGCAGCACAGGCAGCGGCCGGACCGGCGGGTTTGTCGTGGACCCGCTGACCGGCGCGGCATTCGGGGGAGGGGGCGGCAGCCGTTACCGGGATTTCCGCACCTACAGCACGGCGTTGCAGGTTTCATACGAGGCCGACTTCTGGGGGCGCAACCGGTCATTGGCGCAGGCGGCCGAGGCCAGCGCCATCGCCACCCGGTTCGACCAGGAAACCGTGGCGCTCACGGTGGTGAGCTCGGTGGCGCTTACGTACTTCCAACTGCTGGCGGCGCAGGACCGGCTTCGTGTGGCGGAGCGCAACCTCGCGGACGCCGAGCGTGTTTTGGGCGCGTTCCAGGCGCGGCTGTCGGTGGGCACCGCCAACGCGCTGGACGTCTCGCAACAGGAGGCGCTGGCGGCCGGGCAGCGCGCGGCGCTTCCCGCACTGCGCAACAACATCGAGCAGCAGCGGATCGCCCTTGGCCTTCTGGTGGGACAGCCGCCCTCGCGCGTCGGGGCGGCTGGCGGCACGCTCGACAAGCTGCCGCTGCCGCTCGTGGCGCCGGGCCTGCCGAGCGAGTTGCTGGCCCGGCGCCCGGACGTGGCCACGGCGGAGGCGCAGCTTGTGGCCGAGAACGCCAACATCCGCGCCGCGCGCGCCGCGTTCTTCCCCTTGATCCAGTTGACCGCGTCCGGCGGGCTCACCAGCGCCGCGCTCAGCGCCATCACCGGGCCGGGCACGATCGTGGCGACCCTGGCGGCTGGGCTGACGCAGTCCATCTTCGACAATGGGCTGCGGCGCGGGCAGCTCAACCAGGCGAAGGGCCGGTATGACGAGCTGCTGGCGAATTATCGGCGCGCGACCATCCAGAGCTTCACCGACGTGGAGGAATCTTTGACGGCGCTGCGTTACGCGACCGAGCAGGAGGCGCTTGAGCGCCAGGCAATCGCGGTGGCGCAGCGCTCGGCGGACATCGCCCGCGCGCAGCTAGAGGCGGGGACCATCGACATCATCACGTCGCTCAACACGCAGACGACCCTGTTCAATTTCCTGGACCAGCTCACGCAGATCCGGCTGGCGCGGTTCCAGGCGCTGGTGAACCTATATAAGGCGCTGGGCGGCGGCTGGTCGCAGCCCGGGGTGGCCCGATGAAGCGCATTATGCTGGTTGTCGCCCTGCTGCTCGCTGCGGGCGGCGGGGCTTATTGGTACATGAACCGCACCGCCGCAACGGAGCAGGCCGGCGGCCGTGCGGGCGGCCGCGGCGGCGAGCCGACGCCGATCCCGGTGTTGACGGCGCAGAGCGTGGCGCGGGACGTGCCGGTGTTCATCGACGGGCTCGGCACGGTGCAGGCGTTCAACCAAGTGCAAATCCGCCCCCAGGTAGAGGGTCCGCTGCTGGAGGTGCTGTTCCGCGAGGGGCAGGACGTGCGCGCCGGCGACGTACTGGCGCGGATCGACCCGCGGTCGTTCCAGGCGGCGTTGGACCAGGTAGTCGCCAAGAAGCAGCAGGACGAGGCGAGCCTTGCCAACGCGCGGCTGGACGCTGCCCGGTATGCCAAGTTGGCGGCGTCGGCCTACAGCAGCGCGCAGCAATCGGACACGGCGCGGGCGCAGGTGGCGCAGTTGGAGGCGCAGGTACGCGGCGACCAGGCCGGCATCGACACCGCGCGAACCAATCTCAGCTACACCACTATCACCGCGCCTATCGATGGGCGGACCGGGCTGCGCCAAGTGGACGCAGGCAACATCGCCCGGCCGGGCGACACCACGCCGATCACGGTGCTGACGCAGCTCAAGCCTATTTCCGTGGTGTTCACCCTGCCGCAGCAGGCGTTGCCGGCGGTGGTGGGCGCCATGCAGGACGGGATGCCGGAGGTGCTGGCGCTGAAGCAGGGCGCCCCCGCCGCCAACCCAATCGACCGCGGGCAGTTGGCCGTGCTGGACAACCAGGTGGACCCGACGACCGGCACCATCAAGCTGAAGGCGACGTTCCCCAACGCGGGCCTGCTGCTGTGGCCTGGCGGCTTCGTGAACGTCCGGATGCTGGTAAGGACCGAGCGCGACGTGGTGACGGTGCCGACCGCCGCGGTGCAGCGCGGGCCGCGCGGAGCGTTCGTGTTCGTGGTGCTGCCGACCAATGTCGCCCAGCGCCGCGCCGTGACCGTGGGGCACGAGAACGACCAGGTGAGCGTGATGGCGGACGGCCTACAGGCCGGTGAGCAGGTGGTGGTGGACGGCGCGCAGCGGCTGACCGACGGCCTCAAGGTCGCGGTGGCCGGCCCGGACGGCAACGCGCCGGAGGCGGCGCCGCGGGAGCGTGGCGCGCCGGGCACCGCGCAGCGGCGTGGGCGGACAGCATCTTAACGAGGGGAGACGCCATTGCTGACACGTTGCGCCGAGCCGATGCCGGGGGTTCCTGACGCCCTCCCTCACGCCGCCCATGTGAGTGGCCGGGCTGGCAAGCAGCAGACGGCTGCGAAGGACGTGGGGCTGTCTGGCGCGTGAACATCTCCGCTCCTTTCATCGCGCGGCCCATCGCGACCTGCCTGCTGGCGGTGGCGGTGCTGCTGGCGGGCGTCATGGGCTACCGGTCGCTGCCGCTGTCCGCTTTGCCGTCGGTGGACTTCCCGACCATCCAGGTGACGACGCAGTTGCCGGGCGCCGGGCCGGAGACGGTGGCGACCTTGATTACGGCGTCGCTGGAGCGGCAGTTCGGACAGATCACCGGGCTGGCGGCCATGACCAGCACCAGCAGCGAGGGCACCAGCCAGATCACGCTGCAATTCAACCTCAACCGCAAGCTGGACAGCGCGGCGCAGGACGTGCAGGCGGCGATCAACGCGGCCACGGGCACGCTGCCGAGCAACCTGCCGTATCCGCCCATCTACGCCAAGGTGAACCCGGCTGACGCGGCCATCCTGTCCATCGCGCTCACGTCGGACGCCATCACCATCGACCGCATCAGCGACGCGGCCGACACGCTGTTGCAGCCGAAGCTCAGCCAGATCGACGGGGTAGGCAAGGTCACCGTGCAGGGGGGCTTGCGTCCGGCGGTGCGGGTGCGGGTGGACCCGGCGCGGGTGGCGGCATACGGGCTGTCGTTGGAGGACGTGCGGGCTGCCATCGCCGGCGCCAACGTAAACGGCGCCAAGGGCGGGTTCGACGGCGCACGGCAGGCTTATGCGTTGGGCGCCAACGACCAACTGCTGACGCCGGCGGGCTACCAGGACCTGGTGATCGCCTACCGCAACGCCGCCGCGGTGCGGCTTTCGGACCTGGGCAGCGTGGTGGCCGGGGTGGAGAACGATCGGGTGGCCGGCTGGTACAACGGCAGGCCGGCCGTGGTGCTGGACATCCAGCGCCAGCCCGGCGCCAACATCGTCGCGACCGTCGCCGCGGTCCGCGAGGCATTGCCGGCGTTGCAGCGCGCGTTGCCGGCGGCCATCACGATGCAGGTCGTGGTGGACCGCACCGAGACCATCCGCGCCTCGGTGAACGACGTGCAAATGACCCTGGCGCTGTCGATTGGGCTGGTGGTGTTCGTCATATTCCTGTTCCTGCGCAGCGCGCGGGCCACCTTGATCCCGGCGGTTGCGTTGCCGTTGTCGTTGATCGGCACGTTCGGCGTGATGGCGCTCTGCGGCTACAGCCTCGACAATTTGAGCCTCATGGCGCTCACGGTCGCAACCGGGTTCGTCGTGGACGACGCGATCGTCATGATCGAGAACGTGGTGCGCTATATCGAGCAGGGCGTGCCGCCGCTTGAGGCGGCGTACAAGGGCGCGGCGCAGATCGGCTTCACCATCGTCTCGCTGACCGTGAGCCTGGTGGCGGTGTTCATACCCCTGCTGTTCATGACCGGCGTGGTCGGGCGGCTGTTCAACGAGTTCGCCGTGGTGCTCAGCACGTCGGTGGTGGTGTCGGCGGTCGTGTCGCTTACCATTACGCCGATGATGTGCGGGCGGCTGCTGCGCGCCAACGAGGTGCCGAACCGGCTGACGGGATGGTTCGAGCGCGGGTTCAACGCCATGACCCGGGGTTACGCCCGGACGCTCACGGTGGCGTTGCGTTACCAAACGTTCGTGCTGCTGGTCGCGGTGGCGTCGCTGGTAGGCACCGTGGTGATGTACGTGGCGGCGCCGAAGGGGTTCTTGCCGCAACAGGACACCGGGGTGATTGTGGCGGTGACGGAGGCGGCGCAGAGCGCGTCCATCCCGCGCATGGCCCGGCTGCAGACGCAACTGGCGGAGATCGCGCAGCGTGACCCGGCCGTCACCGGCGTCGTGTCGTTCGTGGGCGCCGGCACCATCAACGCCACGCCGAACACCGGGCGCATGACCATCGCGTTGAAGCCCCGCGCGGAGCGGGACCTGGCGCCGGTGGTGATCGCCCGCTTGCAGCAGGCCATGGCGGGCGTGCCAGGCATGGCCGTGTTCATGCAGGCGGTGCAGGATATCCAAATCGGCACCCGCATCAGCCGCACCCAGTTCCAGTACACCCTGCTGGACACCGACGCGCAGGAGCTGGCGTTGTGGGCGCCGCGGCTGGTGGAACGACTGCGCGCCATGCCGGATTTGCAGGACGTGGCGAGCGACCAGCAGACCGACGGCTTCGCCACCCGCGTGGTGGTGGACCGCGACGCGGCGATGCGGCTGGGCGTGTCGATGCAGGAGGTGCAGGATACCCTTTATACCGCGTTCGGGCAGCGGCAGATCAGCACCATCTTCAGCCAGGCCAACCAGTACCGGGTGATCCTGGAGGCGGACCAGGATTGGCGCGCCGATCCGGGCAGCCTGGAGCGCCTCCGTGTGCCGGGCGCCGGGGGCGCGCAGGTGCCGCTGTCCACCGTCGCGGCCTTGGTGCAGGGCACGGCGCCGCTCGCGGTCACGCACCAGAGCCAGTTCCCGAGCACGACCATCAGCTTCAACCTGGCGCCTGGCGCCAGCCTCAGCCATGCGGTGGCAGCGGTGGCGCAGGCGGAGCGCGAAATGGGGCTGCCCGGCACTATCGTCGGCAGCTACTCCGGCGACGCGGCGGAGTTCCAGAACAGCCTGCGCAGCGAGCCGTGGCTGCTGCTGGCGGCGGTCGTGGTGATCTACATCACGCTGGGCGTGCTGTACGAGAGCACGATCCACCCGGTCACCATCCTGTCCACCCTGCCCTCCGCCGGGATCGGCGCGCTGCTGGCGCTGGCGCTGGCCGGGCAGGACCTGTCGCTGGTGGCGCTGGTCGGCATCGTGTTGCTGATGGGAATCGTCAAGAAAAATGCGATCATGATGATCGACTTCGCGTTGGAAGCGGAACGGACGCGCGGCCTGTCGCCGTTGGCGGCCATCGAGGAGGCCTGCCTGCTGCGGTTCCGACCCATTATGATGACCACCGCGGCGGCGCTGCTGGGCGCGTTGCCGCTGGTGCTTGAGAACGGCACCGGGTCGGAACTGCGCTACCCCCTCGGCCTCACCATCGTTGGCGGCCTGCTGCTGAGCCAGGTGCTGACGCTGTACACCACGCCGGTGATCTATCTCGCGTTCGAGCGGCTGCGCGCCCGGTATGCGCCCCGACGGCTGGCGGCGGCCGAGTGAACCTCTCCGCTCCCTTCATCCATCGGCCCGTCGCCACGTTCCTGCTGGCGATTGGGCTGTTGCTGACCGGCATCGTCGCGGTGCGCTTCCTGCCGGTTGCGCCGCTGCCGAGCGTTGACATCCCGACCATCGTGGTGTTCGCGGCCCGGCCTGGCGCCGACCCGGAAACCATGGCCGCCAGCATCGCTGCCCCCCTGGAGCGCCGTCTGGGCGAAATCCCGGGGGTCAGCGAGATCACCTCCACCAGCAGCACCGGCAGCACGTCGATCGTGGTCCAGTTCGACATCGACCGGGTCATCGAGGGCGCGGCGCACGACGTGCAGGCGGCGATCAACGCGGCATACTCCGATCTGCCGTCCGACCTGCCGTCGCGGCCGTTCTACCGCAAGTTCAACCCAGCCGAAGCGCCGATCCTGACCCTGAGCCTCACGTCGGACACGCTCAGCACGGCGCAGGTGTACGACGCCGCCGACACCATCTTGGGGCAGCGGCTGAGCCAGATCGAGGGCGTGAGCCAGGTCGAGGTGAACGGCGCGGAGAAGCCGGCGGTGCGGGTGCGGCTGAACCCGGGCGCGTTGCGGGCGGCCGGGCTCAGCAGCCAGGACGTGTACGCCGCCATCCGCAGCGCCAACGTGAACGGCCCGACCGGCGGCTTCCAGGGCGCGGACCGGGCGGAGGCGCTGCTGCTGAATGGGCAGATTACCGAGGCCGCCGACTACGCCCGCCTGGTGCTGAAGGTGTCCGGCGCCGCCACCGTGCGGCTGGGCGACGTGGCGGAGGTGCTGGACAGCGTCAGCAACACCAAGCTCGCGGCCTGGCAGGGCACGCGGCCCGCCATCCTGCTGACGCTCACCAAGGCCGCCGGCGCCAACGTGATCGAGACGGTGGACCGGGTGAAGGCGGCATTGCCGCAACTGCTGAAGTGGATACCGCCCGATATCCGCGTTGCCACCATCTCCGACCGCACCACCACGATCCGCGCCAGCGTCGAGGACGTGGAGTTCACGCTGCTGATCTCGATTGCCCTGGTGCTGCTGGTGGTGGCGCTGTTCATGCGCCGGCTGGTGCCGACCTTGGCGGCGGCGGTGACGGTGCCGCTCAGCCTGGCGGGCACGCTGGCAGCCATGTACCTGTGCGGGTTCAGCCTGAACAACTTCTCGTTGATGGCGCTGACCATATCGGTCGGTTTCGTCGTGGACGACGCAATCGTCGTGATCGAGAACATCAGCCGGCACCGGGAGCGCGGCCTTTCACCGCTTCAGGCGGCGCTGGTCGGCTCGCGGCAGATCGGCTTCACCGTCATTTCCATCAGCATTTCGCTGATCGCGGTGTTCATCCCAATCCTGTTCATGGGAGGCCTGCTGGGCAAGCTGTTCCACGAGTTCGCCGTGGTGCTCACCGTCTCAATCGCGATATCCGCGGTGGTGTCATTGACCCTCACCCCCATGATGTGCGGCCAATTCATGGGTGAGCCGCGGCCGCCACGAGGCCTATGGGGCCGGATCGACGGCGCGGTGGACCGGGCGTTCGTGCGCATACAGGGCGTCTATACCCGTAGCCTGGATGTCGCGCTGCGCTGGCGCAAGCTGATGCTGCTGGTGACGCTCGCGACCGTGGTGGGCACCGTGCAGCTGTACCGCGTGGTGCCGAAGGGCTTCCTGCCGGTGCAGGACACTGGCCTCCTGACCGGCGGGACCACCGCCAGCCCGGACATCAGCTTCGCCGCGATGGCGGAGCGGCAAAAGCGGGTAGTGGACGTGCTGCTGGCCGATCCGGCCGTGGACACCGTCGGCAGCACCATCGGCATCACCTCCGGCTGGTCCAGCATCAACCGAGGGCGGCTCACCATCTCGTTGAAGCCGTTGTCGGAGCGCCGGGCCACCAGCGAGGAGGTGCTGACCCGGCTGCGGCCCAAGCTGTCGCAAATGGCGGGCATACAGACCTTCCTGTACTCGGCGCAGGATCTGCGCGCCGGCGGCCGTTCCGGGGGCTCCGGGTTCCAATTCGTGCTGCTGAGCCAGGACCTGGCGGAGCTGCGCAACTGGACACTGCGGATGCAGGAGGCGTTGCGCGGCGTGCCCGGCATCGAGGACGTGAGCAGCGACCAGGACCGGCCGGGGCCGGAGGCCAACGTGGTGATCGACCGCGAGGCAGCGTCCCGCATGGGCGTGCCGATCAGCGCCGTCGATGCGGCGCTTACCAACGCGTACTCGCAACGCCAGGTCTCCATCATCTACACCGAACGCAACCAGTATCGCGTCGTGCTGGAGACGCTGCCGGAGCTGCAAACGGACCCGGCGCTGCTGGACCGGCTCTACGTCCCGGGAACGGGAGGGATGCAGGTGCCGATCACCAGCGTCGTGCGCATGGAGCGCGGCACTGCGCCGTTGGCGGTGCGGCACCAGGGGCAGTTCCCGTCCGCCAGCATCAGCTTCAACCTGCTGCCGGGCACGAGCCAGGGGGACGCGATCAAGCTGGTGACGGAAAAGGCGTTGAGCCTGCGCATGCCCGAAACCGTGCGGACCGAGTTCGCCGGGGACGCCAAGTTTCTTGAGAAATCCCTGTCCACCCAACCGATGCTGATCCTGGCGGCGCTGATGGCGATCTACATCGTGTTGGGCGTGCTGTATGAGAGCCTGCTGCACCCGCTGACCATCATCTCGACCTTGCCCTCGGCCGGGCTGGGCGCGTTGCTGGCGGTGCTGGCGACGGGCGGCGACCTGGGCGTGCTGTCCATCATCGGCATTATCCTGCTGATGGGAATTGTCAAGAAAAACGCCATCATGCTGGTGGATTTCGCGTTGGAGGCGGAGCGGGAACGCGGCCTCACGCCGCATCAGGCCATCCTGGAGGCGTGCGAGGAGCGGTTCCGGCCCATCATCATGACAACCCTGGCCGCGCTGCTGGGCGCCGTGCCGCTGGCGCTGGCGAGCGGGACCGGGGCCGAGTTCCGCCGGCCGCTCGGCATCGCGATCTGCGGCGGGCTGGTGGTGTCGCAAATCCTGACGTTGTACACGACGCCAGTGGTGTACCTGGCGTTGGAGCGGCTGTCGCGCGGGCGGCGAAAGAGCTTGGCATTGCCCTCTCCTGCGTTAAGCGCCGCGGAGTAGCAGACGCTCCATCACTCGCGCGGCGTCTCGCCGGCTAGTGCCATCGCAGCCGTGATCAGCGCCACATGGCTGAACGCCTGCGGGAAGTTGCCAGTGAAACGCCGGCTGTGCGGGTCGTACTCCTCGCTGAGCAATCCCACGTCGTTCTGCAATGCCAGCAGCCGCTCGAACAGCGCGCGCGCGTCGGCTTGGCGGCCGATGCCGTGGAGCGCCATGGCCAGCCAGAAGCTGCAAGCCAAGAATGCGCCCTCCCCGTCCGGCAGGCCGTCCACGCCGCCCTCGGTCCGGTAGCGCAGCACGAAGCCATCCTGCGTCAGCTCCCGCTCAATGGCCTCGATGGTGCCCAGCACCCGGGGGTCATCGTGCGGCAGAAAGCCGACGCTGGGCAGCAGCAGCAGCGACGCGTCCAGCGCGGTGGCCCCGAAGCTCTGCACGAAGCTGTTGCGCGCCGTGTTGAACCCGTCCCGGCAGACGGTCTCATGGATCTGGCTGCGCACGGCCCGCCACCGGTGCACCGGTCCCTTCAATCCGTGGGCCTCGGCGTCACGGATGCCGCGGTCGAACGCGACCCAAGCCATGACCTTGCTAAAGGTGAACTGCTGGCGGCCGCCACGGGTCTCCCACAGGCCCTCATCCGGCTCGGCCCAGATGGTTTCGAGGTGTTGCAGCAGGGCGCGCTGCAGCGCCCAGGTTTGCGGGTTGACCAGCAGCTTGGCGTCGCGCGCCTGGTGCAGCGCGCTCATGACCTCGCCATATACGTCGAGTTGGACCTGCGAGGACGCGGCGTTGCCGATGCGCACCGGGGCGGCGTCCTGATAACCCAGCAACCAGGGCACCTCCCACTCGGTCAACCGCCGCTCCCCGGCGATGCCGTACATGATCTGCACCTGCTCCGGGCTGCCGGCGATGCTGCGGTGCAGCCAGTCGGCCCAGGACGCCGCCTCGTCGGTGTAGCCAGCGCCCATGAAGGCGAACAGCGTGATGGTCGCGTCGCGCAGCCAGCAGAAGCGGTAGTCCCAGTTGCGGCTGCCGCCCAGCTTTTCCGGCAACGACGTGGTGGGCGCCGCGACGATGCCGCCAGTGGGCGCGTAAGTCAGGCACTTCAGGGTCAACAGGCTGCGCTGCACCTCATCCGCCCAGGGGCCGGCATAGGTGCTGCGCCGGACCCAGGCCGACCAGTACTCCTCCGTGTTGTACAGCGCGTCCTCGGCATCGAGGCTGTGCGGGACCGGCAGGTGCGACGGGCTGTGGGTCAGGACGAAGTGCACCCGCTCGCCCTGCCCCACAGTGAACTCGCCCACTGTGCGCAGGCGCTCGCCCCGCAGCGGAACCTGGGTGCGCAACACCACCATCTCCGGCCCGGCGACCGCCACGATGCCATTGCCGCCGCGACGCCGCGTGACCCAGGGCACCGTGACGCCGTAGTCGAAGCGGAGCGCCAGCTCCATCCGCATCGGCACCTGGCCGGAGCGGCCCTCGACGATGCGGACGATGCAGCTATTTCCTGTCATCGGCGGCATGAAGTCGATCACCGCGACTTGCCCGTCCGGAGTGTCGAACACGGTCTCCAGCACCAGGCTGCCATCGCGGTAACGGCGCGTGGCGGGGGCGTCCTCGGCGACTGGGGCAATGAGGTAGCGCCCGTTGTCCTCGGTGCCCAACAGGGCGGCGAAGCAGGCTGCGCTGTCGAACCGCGGCCAGCATAGCCATTCTATGCTGCCGTTGCGTCCCACCAAGGCGGCCGTGATGCAGTCGCCGATGAGCGCGTAATCCTCGATCGGCAGGGCGCAGGAAACACCGGTCTTTGGCCCGAGTGGGGCTTGGATATCGTCCATGTTGCTATGTAGCACGGTGCGGGCAATTTGCGCGACAGACGGCCCCGCGACGAAGTATGGTGCCGTGGCAGTCATGGCAGGGGTTCATGAGAGGCCGCAAACCTTGACTTTCCCGGTTCGTTTCCCGATATCCGCCCTGTCGCGGGCCGGGCCGCGCGACTGCTTCGCTATGGCGAATACTTATCCACTTCGTATCGAGACCTATTTTTGACGGACATCACGACCGCCACCGCGGACGACACCGCGCACGCCGACTTGACCGATCCTGCGCCCACTCCCGTCGTGGAGGCGGCGTCTGGGGCGGAGCCTGCGCCCGTTGCTGGAATGCAGAACGCGGCCGAGCTGCTGGGGCCGGTGGAGACGGAAGCTGAGCCTCAGCATAGCGACAAGCCTGGAGCGGGCGAGGATGAGGCGCAAGCCGGCATCGACGCGGCCGAGGCGGCTTACCATGCAAGCGACGCCATAGAGGCGGCCGAGCCGAACGGGTTCCTGGAGCTCGGCTTGTCGGAGGAGATCGTGCGCGCGGTCGAGGCCAAGGGCTACCGCACGCCTACGCCGATCCAGGCGCAGGCCATTCCGGCCGTGTTCATGGGGCGGGACGTGCTGGGTTGCGCGCAGACCGGAACCGGCAAGACCGCGAGCTTCGTGCTGCCGTTAATGGACATCCTGTCCGGCAGCCGGGCCCGCGCGCGGATGCCGCGCAGCCTAATTCTCGAGCCGACGCGCGAACTTGCGTTGCAGGTGGCGGAGAACTTCGTCCAGTACGGCAAGAACCTGAAGCTGAATTACGCGCTGCTGATTGGCGGCGAGAGCCTGTCTGACCAGAAAGAAGCGCTGATGCGCGGCGTGGACGTGCTGATCGCGACGCCGGGCCGTTTGATGGACCTGTTCGAACGCGGAGGGCTGCTGCTGACCGACACCAAAATCCTGGTGATCGACGAGGCGGACCGGATGCTCGACATGGGCTTTATTCCGGATGTGGAGCGGATCGTCGGTTTCCTGCCTAAGACGCGGCAGACCTTGTTTTTCAGCGCCACCATGGCGCCGGAAATCCGGCGGCTGGCGGACGCGTTCCTGACCAATCCCAAGGAGATCACCGTCAGCCGGCCCGCGAGCGTCGCGTCCACGATTGTGGCCGGACTCACGGTGGTGGATGACTTGGACAAGCGCGAGGCGTTGCGGCGACTAATCGGCAGCCAGGATGTGCAGAACGCGTTGATCTTCTGCAACCGCAAGAAGGACGTGGACATCCTTTACAAGTCGCTGAAGCGGCATGGCTTCAGCGTGGGGTCGCTGCACGGCGACATGAGCCAGCCGGAGCGGTTCGCGATGCTGTCCCGGTTCAAGGCGAACGAGGTCCGGTTGCTCGTGTGCTCGGACGTTGCGGCGCGCGGCCTCGACATCGGCGGGTTGAGTCATGTGTTCAACTTCGACGTGCCGATCCATGCCGAAGATTACGTGCATCGCATTGGGCGCACGGGGCGGGCGGGCATGACCGGGCACGCGTTCACGCTCGCGACCCCGGATGACCGGCCCTTCGTGGACGCTATCGAGCGGTTGGTCGGCGCGCCGATTCCGCGCATGCAGGTCGAGGGCTTGCCCGAGGTCGAGTTCCCCGAGGATGACGGCACGCGGCGTCGCGGGCGCGGCCGTGGCTCCAAAGTGGCGGCAAAGAAGCCGGCGCGCGCGGTAAAGGCCGCCGAGCCGGCTGAGGCTGCGGACGCGCCGAAGGCGGCGAAGCCGCGGCGGTCGCGCGCCAAAAAGGCGGACGTTGCGCCCATTGAGGCACCGCAGCCGGATGCGGCCATTGCGGACGTGAATGTGGAGGCGGCCGTGGCGGATGCGGCGCTGGGCGAGACGGCTGGGGACAACGGGGCGGCGACGGTGTTCGCCGCGCCGCGGCGGGCCGGAGCGGTCCGGCCTGTCGTGAAGACCGACGAGGAGCCTGCGCCGCGTCGCGGCGGACGCAACGAGGGACGCCGGCGCGACAAGCGGCCGGAAGCTCGCGTCGAAGCTGCGCCGGAGCCGGTGCCCGAGGTGCGGCCAGAACCCCGTGCGCAACCACGTCCGGAAACGCGCCGCCGGGAGGAGCCGCGGCGGGAGGAGACCCGGCGCGACGAGCCGCGCCGCGATGAGGCCAGACGCGATGAGCCGCGCAGCTTCGACCGTGGCCGTCCCCGTGACATGCGGCGTCGCGACGAGGACCTTGGGCCTTCGGTGGTGGGCTTTGGCGGCGAGGTGCCGGCGTTCATGCTGCTGCGGCCACGCACCAGCCGGGCGGCTCCGGCCACAGAAGAGTAGACACGCCATGAGGGCACCCGGATGAACGTCGTCTCCCCCATTCAACAGCCCGAGGTCGCCGAGGCGCGGCTAACCGAGGACCGCCCGGCGCACAGCCGCAAGATGGGGCCGTTCAAGTGGGATGATGCGCTGCTGCTGGAGGACCAGCTCAGCGAAGACGAGCGCGCCATGCGCGACGCGGCGCACGCGTACTGCCAGGACCGGCTGTTTTCCCGGGTGCTGCAGGCCAACCGGCATGAGCGGTTCGACCGCGAGATCATGGCCGAGATGGGCGAGATGGGCTTCTTGGGCGCGACCTTGGATAGCCATGGCTGCGCGGGCGTCGGGTACGTCGCCTACGGGCTGATTGCCCGCGAGGTGGAACGGGTCGATAGCGGCTACCGCAGCGCGTTCAGCGTGCAGAGTTCTCTGGTCATGTATCCCATTTGGGCGTTCGGATCCGAGGACCAAAAAGACCGCTTCCTGCCCAAGCTGCGGTCCGGCGAGTTCGTCGGCTGCTTCGGCCTGACCGAGCCGGACGCCGGGTCCGACCCGGCCAGTATGCGGACACGCGCCAAGGCAGTGGACGGCGGGTTCGTGCTGAACGGCAGCAAGACCTGGATCACCAACTCGCCGATTGCGGACGTGTTCGTGGTGTGGGCCAAGAACGACGCCGGCGACATCAAGGGGTATATCCTCGAAAAGGGCATGGCCGGGCTGTCGGCGCCGAAAATCGAGGGCAAGTTCGCGTTGCGGGCGTCTGTCACCGGCATGATTGCGATGCAGGACGTTTTCGTGCCGGCTGAAAATGAACTGCCGCATGTGAAGGGCTTACGCGGGCCGTTTAGCTGCCTGAACAACGCGCGGTATGGCATTAGCTGGGGCGCGCTGGGATCGGCGGAGTTCTGCTGGCATGCGGCGCGCGGCTACACGCTGGAGCGGCAGATGTTCGGTCGTCCGCTGGCAGCCACGCAGCTTATCCAAAAGAAGCTCGCGGACATGCAGACCGAGATCACGCTGGGCTTACAGGGCGCGCTGCGGCTAGGGCGGCTGATGGAGGAGGGCCGGGCCGCGCCGGAGATGATCAGCCTGATGAAGCGCAACAACTGCGGCAAGGCGTTGGACATCGCCCGGGTGTCGCGGGACATGCATGGCGGCAACGGCATCGCGGACGAATACCACGTGATCCGGCACGTCATGAACCTAGAAGCCGTGAACACCTATGAGGGCACGCACGACGTGCACGCACTGATCCTTGGCCGCGCCCAGACCGGCCTCTCCGCCTTCGGGGGATAACGCTCCCGTCCGCATCCTGCGCATGGGTGCGGATGGGGACGGGGTTGCCGAGGTTCCAGGCGGCGCGGCGCTGTTCATTGCCGATACGCTGCCTGGCGAGCTGGTTCAGCCCGGCATGTTGACCCGGCGCGGCTATGGCTGGGCCGCGGACGCTACGGTGCTGGAGCCGGCAACGGAGCGGGTGACGCCGCCCTGTCCCCATTTTGGCCCATGCGGCGGCTGCACGTTGCAGCACTGGCGGGACGATGCCTACGCCGCTTGGAAGGCCGGGCAGGTCGATGACGCGCTGCGCCGGCTGGGGCCGGACAGCCCGGACGTGGCAATGGCGCGCACCCCGCCGGCGGCCCGGCGGCGCATGGACCTGGCAATCCGGCGCAACGGCCCGGCCGTATTGCTGGGCCTGCATCGCCGGCGGTCGCGTGACATCGTTGACATGCACGCCTGCCCGGTGCTGCATCCCAAGCTGTTCGCATTGATTCAGGCGTTGCGCCCGGTGCTGCAGCGGCTGACCGGCCTGAAACGCGAGGGGTCGGCGGTGGTGAACCTGTTGGACAGCGGGCCGGACCTGCTGCTGCGCACCGACGGCGTCCTGTCGTCGGGGGACCGCACCTTGCTGACGGCGCTGGCCAACGCGCATGGGTTGCCACGGATTAGCTGGGCGCCAGGGTTGCAACGCGGCAGCCTTGGCGCGCCGGAGCCGGCCTGCCTGCTGCGCCCGGCAACAACCGGGTTCGGCGGCGTGACGACCACCGTGCCGCCGGGGGCATTCCTGCAAGCATCGCGGGAGGGCGAGACGGCGATTGTCGATGCGGTGCTAAAGGCGCTGCCGCCGGACATGCCGGCCAAGGCGCGGGTGATCGAACTGTTCGCGGGCGTCGGTAGCCTGACGCACGCCATCGCCACGCGGGCACGGGTGCAGGCGTTCGAAGGTGACCTGGCGGCATTCACGGCACTGCGCAAGGCGGGCAACCCGCGGGTCACGGCAGTGCAACGCGATCTGGCCCGGCAACCGCTGCAAGCCGCCGAGTTCAAGGGCGCAGCGGCCGTAGTGCTGGACCCGCCGCATGGCGGAGCGCTGATGCAAGTGCCGGCGCTGGCCGCGAGCGGCGTGCCGGTTGTTTACGTGAGCTGCAATCCGGCCGCCCTAGCGCGCGACGGGCGGGTGCTGGTGCAGGCGGGCTACCGGGTGGTGAGCGCCTCGGCAATCGACCAGTTCCTATGGTCCGCGCGGGTCGAGAGCGTGGTGGGGTTCCGCAAATAGCAGGCTACTGCAAGTTCAGCGTTGGCACCCTGATGTGATGGTAAGGTCCGGCGCGTCGATGTCCCGTGGCCCCTTGCTGTTTAAATCCATCAACAAGCTAATCATGTTTCGTTTTGACAATCTATTTTCTACGTCCTCATTGAATTTAACAGTAACGAGAGGGTGATATTCTGTTCTACACGGGATGATTTACAAATTTCTGTTTATCTATTGCTCGTCCAGCCAGCGATGGCATCTTCGGCCTCCTGTAGAATTTTATCCATAGACTTGTGTCTTGTGCCCCCTTCCCAAATCAATCCTCCTTCATCCAATACTCGTATGATGGAAGTGCTGTGGCCATCACGCCCGATTTCGATCCATCCATCTTTGATCCAGGCAGCGATGTTGGGATACTTTTCAGTAAAAATATCAGGCACGATTTTTCGTGCTTTGACCGTCCTCTGAGCCACTGGCGGTGGCGCATTGAGCAAATGAAGACCAAGGGCAACGGCATGTTTGCAAAATCCGTGATCCGACATGGCTGGACAGGTGCACTCGGCGACCAACCCTTTTAGCGTCAACTTCAGTTCGACACGGTAAGGCTGTGATCCCAGCACTTCGCCAATGGCTTCACCACGCGTATGCTCATGCAGTTGTACGTTACCGCCGACGGAGTACCTCTCACCGCGCGCATAAACTTTGGGGCCAGCCAGTTCACGTAGGCGTTGTGCTGACAGAAAGGCCTGAAGTGTTTCCTTTTCTGACATGCGGGACTGAACCTTCTCAGAAAAATGGGTTCTTCTGCCTCGCAGATTTGGTCGAGGCTGTTTGACGCTGTGCTGTTCAGGATCTTCGTCCTGCGGAAATGCGCGATGGTCAGCGATGCTGCGCAGGACGCCGGCGAGCCAGGCGCGCGGAGCGACATCGTTCTGCTTAGCGATGACGACGAGCGAGTAAATGGCCGCGGCGCAGTCGCCGCCGCGGTTGCTTCCCGCGAACAACAGCCAGGTTTTCGCTCGAGGGCTATGCCGCGCAGCGCGCGTTCGGCGGCGTTGTTGCTGAGGCAGATGCGGCGGGGTGACTTAAAACAGATCCCACCGTGCGGCAGTGATTGGCGTGCTGACGAACCCGACCTATGCCGGCGCTTACGCGTTCGGCTGGCTACATCACTTGGACGGCTTATGAAGACAACCAGGCGCAGTTGACCACGAGCCAGAGCAAGCACAGGGGCAGCCTATCCCTGTTAGCCGGCCTGCTTGTTTGCAGCCGCTGTGGCCACCGCATGATCGCCTGCTACCGCAGCGATATTGCAGCAAGTGTCAGACGTGAAAGCTCTCGCCGCAGCCGCAGCGGCCCTTCTCATTGGGATTGGAGAAGGTGAACCCGGATACCAAATCCTTCACCTGGTAGTCCATCACGCTGCCAATCAGGAATAGGCTGGCCTTGCGGTCCACGAGGATGGTGAGGCCGTGGTCGGTGACGACCTCATCACCGGGTCCGGCAGCGGGCACCCAGTCCATGACATAGGACAGGCCGGAGCAGCCCTTGGTGTTGACGCTGATGCGCAGCAGCATGCCCTGCTGGCCCTTGGCATACAGGCCAGCCAGCCGCTCGGCGGCGGCATCCGTCATCGACAGCAGCGGCGGCAGGGCGCGGCGGGTGCGAGGGGCAGTCTGGGTGGCGCTCATCGGGGCCTCCGGGTCAAAACATATTCAGGGCGAGGCGAGCGTCTTCGCTCATGCGGCTTGGGTCCCACGGTGGGTCCCAAACAGTGTCAACATGGCAGGATGTGACGCCGGGCACGGCCATTATGGCGTCCTGCACCATGACCGGCAGCTCCTGCGCGCTCGGGCAACCCGGCGCGGTCAGCGTCATCTCAACCTTCACCGCATTCGCGTCATCGATCTCGACTGCATAGATCAGGCCAAGCTCGTAGATATTCACCGGAATTTCCGGGTCGTACACCGTCGCGATGGCCTCCAGCAGCGCGTCCTCGGACGGCTTGGGCGAGACCTCGCCGTCGGGGGTCCAGACGGATACGTTCGTGGGGGCATCACTCACTGGTGGTCTCCTGGTGGCCGTCTAGGGCGGCCAGCAAAGCGTTCCATGGCAGGGTCACGCACTTCACCCGGCTGGGGTACTCGTGCACCGCCGACAACGGTTTCAGCCGGGCCAACGCCGCATCGCACTCGTCGCAGCAGCCGGTGCGGGCCATGGCGGCAACTTGGTCGGCCATGGCGCGGATGGCTTGGACCGGCTGGCCGCTCACCGCCTCGCACATCAGGTCGGCGCTGGCAACGGTGATCTCGCAGCCGCGCGCCTCGAACCCGGCTTCGGCCAGATGGCCGTTGTCGCGGCGGATGAACACCTGCACCCGGTCGCCGCACATCGGGTTGTCGCCGCGCGCGGATGCATCGAACGCGGCCAGCCGCTGGCCGTGCTGCGGCGTGCGCCCGTGGCTACGGATTTCAGCGCTATACAGGTCGCGGACGTCGTCGAACATGCTCAGCTAAAGAACTCGCGCACCCGGATGAGGGTGTCGGCCAACGTGTCGATCTCGGCCTCCGTGGTATAAACGCCGGTGCTGGCGCGGGCGCTGCTGTCCACGCCCAGGCGGCGCATCAGCGGCTCGGCACAGTGGTTGCCGGCGCGCACCGCAATGCCCTGGCGGTCCAGCAGCGTCGCGATGTCGTGGGCGTGCGCGCCCTCCATGGTGAAGCTGAACACGCCGCCACGGTCCTGTGCGTTGCCAAGCACGCGCAGCCCGGGAATGGCGGACAGGCGTGCCAAAGCATGGTCAGTCAGGCGGCCCTCATGCGCGGTGATGGCGTCAAAGCCAATCGCCTCGACCCACTCGATGGCGGCCTTGAGGCCGATTGCCTCCAGGATGGCGGGGGTGCCGGCCTCGAACTTATGCGGCACTTCAGCCCAGGTGCTGCGCTCGAAGCTGACGCTGCCAATCATGTCGCCGCCGCCCATGAACGGTGGCATGGCCTCCAGCAGGTCCCGCTTGGCCCACAGCACGCCGATGCCGCTGGGGCCATACAGCTTGTGGCCGGTGAAGGTGTAGAAGTCCGCGCCGATCGCCTGCACGTCCACTGCCCGGTGCACCGTGGCCTGGCTGCCGTCGAACATGACCCGTGCGCCATACTCGTGCGCCAACGCAGCGACCCGGGCGGCCGGCACGACGGTGCCGAGCACGTTGCTCATGTGCGTCACCGACACCAGGCCAACCCGGCCGTCGCGCAGCAACGCCTCCAGGCCGGCCATGTCGAGTTCGCCAGCGTCGGTGATGGGCGCGACCCGCAACTCGATGCCAGCACTATCCCGCAGCATCTGCCACGGCACCAGGTTGGCGTGGTGCTCCATCTCGGAGATCACCACGGCCTGGCCGGGCTTCATGACGCCGCGGCCGTAGCTATGCGCGACCAGGTTGAACGCCATGGTCGCGTTGGCGGTGAACACGATCTCGTCCCGGGACGGCGCATTCAGCAGGCGCGCCACGGCGTCCCGCGTGCTTTCGTAGGCGTCGGTGGTGCGCTCGCTCATCCAGTGCAGGCCGCGGTGCACGTTGGCGTACTGCGTCTCCATAGCGTTCACCATGGCGTCGATCACCGCGCGCGGCTTCTGCGCCGACGCGGCGCTGTCCAGGAACACCAGCGGCTTGCCGCGCACCTGCTCGCCCAGGATGGGGAACTGCGCGCGGACATGGTCCACGTCGAACGCTGGCTTGGTCATCATGTTCATGCCTGGCGCTCCCACCAGTTGGCGATGGCGCGCTCTAGCAGCTCGCGGGCACCGTCATGCGCGATTGGGTCCAACGCCTCGGCCAAAAAGGCGCGCACCAGGATAGCGCGGGCCGCGGGTTCCGGCACGCCGCGGCTGCGCAGGTAGAACATCTGGTCCGCGTCCAGCTCGCCAATGGTGGCGCCGTGGCTGCACTTCACGTCGTCCGCGTAGATTTCCAACTGCGGCTTGCAGTCGATTTCGGCATGCGGCGACAGCAGCAGCGCTTGGTTCATCTGGTAACCGTCGGTTTTCTGCGCCACGCGCGCAACCTCGATCCGCCCCTGGAACACGCCGCGCGACCGGTCCGTCAGCACGTTCTTGACCGTCTGGCGGGACGCGCAGTTGGGCGCATCATGCTGCACCACGGTGGTAATATCGCCGTGCTGCTGCCCCCCCAGCAGTTGCGCGCCGTTCAGGTGCACCGCACCATTGGGACCGAGCAGCCGGGCATGGATTTCGGTGCGGGCGAGCCGCGCGCCGAGGGTCAGCACGAAGGCGTCGTAAGTGCCGCGCTCCGCAATCTCGGCATAGGTGGTGTTGACGTGGAACGCCTCCGCGCTTTCCTCCTGCAGCCGCACATGCACCAGCGTGGCGCCTTCAGCCACCACAACCTCGGTGACGGCATTGTGCAGATAGGTCCCCTTGCCGCGCGCGACCTCGATGACGGTGAGGCGCGCGCCAGGTTCAAGGTGGATGCTGTGGCGCGGATGGAACGCCACCGGGCGGTGGCCGTCCAGGGTCACGTTCAGCAGCACCATCGCGCCGGCGTCCACCCCGGCGGCGACATGCAGGTGCACGCCGTCCTCGGCCAGCATGGTGTTGAGCGCGACCAGCGGCTCCTTCACGCGCGGCAGGCGGCCAAAATTCGGCTGATCCGCGAATGTCGTGACGGAAACGCTTTCAGGCGGGGTCGAGAGGCCGGGCTGGTAGCGCCCATCCAGCAGCACAAGGCGCGGGGCGTCCAGCGTCTCGCCGAACTCCTCAACGACCGACAGGTCCACCAGCGGCTCCTGGAAGCTGCTTTCCGCGAGCGGGCGCAGGCTGGTGTAGCGCCAGGCCTCGTCCCGCACGCTGGGCAGGCCGCCGGCGGCGAACGCGGCGGCGGCTTCGTCACGGATGGCGACGTCGCCGGGCAAGCGGGCGCGCAGGCCCTTGAAACGGGACAGGAAGGTGTCCGCGCCGTTGGTGAGCACCTGGTTCATGCTGCGGCGGCCACCACCTGGGCATAGCCGTTGGCCTCAAGCTCGCGCGCCAGCTCCGGACCGCCCGAGCGGATGATGCGGCCCTGCGACAGCACATGCACCCGGTCCGGCACCAAGTGGTCCAGCAGGCGCTGGTGATGCGTGATGACCAAGGCCGAGAATTCCGGGCTGCGCAGCGCGTTCACGCCGTCCGCTACGATGCGCAGCGCGTCGATGTCGAGGCCGCTATCGGTCTCGTCCAGGATCGCGAGCTTCGGGCGCAGGATCGCCATCTGCAGCACCTCGTTGCGCTTCTTCTCGCCGCCGCTGAAGCCGACGTTCACGTTGCGCTTCAGCATGTCGTCCGGCATGTGCAGCCGCTTCGCTTCGGCGCGGGCCAGGCGAAGAAAGCCGACCGCATCCAGCTCCGCCTCGCCGCGGGCGCGGCGGATGGCATTCAGCGCGGTGCGCAGGAAGTTGGCGTTGTTGACGCCAGGCAACTCAAGCGGCGCCTGGAACGCCAGGAACATCCCGGCCGCCGCACGTTGCTCCGGCTCCATCTCCAGCAGGTCCGCGCCCTCGAAGGCCACGGACCCGCCGGTCACGCCGTAGCCCTCATGGCCCGCCAGCACGTAGCCGAGCGTGCTCTTGCCCGAGCCGTTCGGCCCCATGATGGCGTGCACCTGGCCCGGCGGCAGCTCCAGGCTGACGCCGCGCAAGATTTCCTTGTCCTCGATCCCGGCAGACAGGTCTTTGATCGACAGCATTATCCGACAGATCCCTCAAGCGATACGGCCAGCAGCTTCTGCGCCTCGACGGCGAACTCCATGGGCAGCTCCTTCAGCACGTCCTTGCAGAAGCCATTCACGATCAGGCCCACCGCATCCTCCTCCGACAACCCACGGCTGCGGCAGTAGAACAGTTGGTCCTCGGCGATCTTGGACGTGGTGGCCTCATGCTCCACCTTAGCGGTGGGATTGCGACTTTCGATGTACGGCACGGTGTGCGCCCCGCACTGGTCGCCGATCAGCAGGCTGTCGCACTGGGTGAAGTTCCGCGCGCCCGAGGCTCGCGGCAGGATGCGCACCAGGCCGCGGTAGGTGTTGTCCGACCGGCCGGCGCTGATGCCCTTGGACACGATGGTGCTTCGGGTGTTTTTGCCGATGTGGATCATCTTGGTGCCGGTGTCGGCCTGCTGCCGGTTGTTGGTGACCGCGACCGAGTAGAACTCGCCGACGCTGCCCTCGCCCTGCAGGATGCAGCTCGGATACTTCCAGGTGATGGCGGAGCCGGTCTCGACCTGGGTCCAACTCACCTTGGAGCGTGCGCCGCGGCAGGCCGCGCGCTTGGTGACGAAGTTGTAGATGCCGCCCTTGCCGTTGGCGTCGCCCGGGTACCAGTTCTGCACCGTGCTGTACTTGATCTGGGCGTCGTCGAACGCCACCAGCTCGACCACCGCCGCGTGCAATTGGTTCTCGTCCCGCATCGGCGCGGTGCAGCCTTCGAGGTAGCTGACGTATGCGCCATCATCGGCAATAATCAGCGTGCGCTCGAACTGGCCGGTGTTCTTGGCATTGATGCGGAAATAGGTGCTGAGCTCCATCGGGCAGCGGACGCCCTTGGGGATGTAAACGAAGCTGCCGTCGGTGAACACGGCGCTGTTGAGCGCTGCGAAGTAGTTGTCCGACACCGGCACAACAGTGCCCAGGTACTTGCGCACGAGTTCCGGATGCTCGCGTACCGCCTCGCTGATCGGGCAGAAGATCACGCCGGACTTGGCAAGCGTGTCACGGAACGTGGTGGCGACCGACACGCTGTCGAACACGGCGTCAATGGCGATGTTCGGGTTGCCGGAGCCGATCACGTTCTCCATGCCAGCGCCCTCGACGCCGGCCAAGATCGCGCGCTCCTTTAACGGGATGCCGAGCTTCTCGTACATCGCCAGCAGCTCAGGGTCCACGTCGTCCAGGCTTTTCGGCGCCGGGCGCTTCGGCGCGGCATAATAGTGGATGTCCTGGTAGTCGATCTTGGGGTAGCCGACCTTGGCCCAGTTCGGCTCGGTCATGGCCTCCCAGGCAGCGAACGCGGCCAGGCGCCACTCGAGCAGCCACTCCGGCTCCTCTTTTTTCTTCGAGATCATGCGGACCGTATCAGTGGTCAGGCCCTTGGGGGCGATGTCCATCTCGATGTCGGTCTCAAAGCCCCACTTGTAGCCGGACTGGGTTAGGGCTTCGACAGTGTCAATGGTTTCGGCGACGGCGACCATGGGTACCTACTCGGCTAGTTGGGTGGGTGCGGGCACTGAAGGCGATATGGCCATGCGGGGCGGAAAGGCACGGGGAACATTGGCGCTCATGTCGGCAAGCGAGATGTCCATGAGCGCCCGGCGCACCGCGTCGTTCACCGGGTCCCAGCGGCCGCGAACCGGGCACTGATGCTCAGCCTCGCACCCAGCGCCCGAACCTTCGACGCAGGCGGTCAGCGCAATCGGGCCATCAATTGCTGTGATGACAGAGGCTACGGGAATCCCGGACAGGGGCTTCGATAGGCGATAACCGCCTCGCGCGCCGCGCTGGCTGGTGACAAGCCCCGCAGTCGCCAACGCCTTCAGCACCTTGGCGACGGTCGGCTCTGGCACGCCAGTTGACAGAGCAATGCCAGGAGACGTCTGGCACGCCTCCCCACGGGAAAGCCGCACCAGCACGACAATAGCGTAGTCGGCGAGTTTTGACAGCCTCAGCATTGATAATCCTGTAATCGGACCGGCCGGGTCCGGATTACCAGTAGATGAGCGATGCCCTCCCGGGCGTCAAGGGCGTGATGTGCCCTTCGCCGATCTCGCCAAACCTAATTTGCTACTGCGCCACGCCCCGCACCGAGGCCGGCTGGCCCGGCAACGCCAGCTTCGTGCCAGTGTCAACGATCCGGTCGCCGTCGATCCGGAACACCTGCAGCGTACGGTCCACGTAGTTGCCGACATAGGCGTAGCGGCCGTTGGCGCTGAAGGCCACGCCCTCCGGCAGGTTGCCCGCATCGACCTGGTTCAGCACCCGCACCCGGCCGTCCTCGATGCCCAGCAGGACCACGGCGCCGACCGGGCCATAGGACCAGGCCGCGTGCACCGCGGCAGTGCCGCGCAACAGGGCCGCGATGGCGTGACGCCCGTCCGGGCTGATGGCCAGGCCCTCCGGGCCGTCGCCCACCGTCACGTGGTCAATTACTCGGGGCGGGGTCGCCTTAGCGTCGATGACGGATACTGTGTCGGCGTGCCCGTCGCCGCCCACGCCGGTGTTGGCCGCCAGCACGCGGCGGCCGTCCGGGGTCACGGCCAGGTTATACACGCCAAAGCCCACCGGCATGTCCCAAGCCTTGTCATACGTCACGGCCATGCCGTCGATCTGCAGCACGCCGACCTTGTGCGCCGTGTTCTTGGCCACGAACGCGCGGGTCCCGTCCGGCGAGATGACGACGGCGGCGACCTCGTCATCCACGCCGATTTCCGCTACCTGCTTCACGACGGCGCCCTCGATGCTCAGCACGCTCACGCTCTTGGCGGCACGGTTGGCCACCAGCGCGAGGCCGCCCTGTTTCCGGATGGCGAGGCCGGACGGCAGGCGGCCGACCTTGATGGTCTCCACCAGCCGGGGCGGCGTGGCGGTCAGGTCGACCACGTGCAGCGCATCGTCCGGGACCGACGCGAACGTTCCAGCCGCGGCGTCCTTCGGCTGGTTCACCAGGCTGCTGGCCACGAGGCCGAGCTTGCCGTCCGGGGTGATTTGCAGGTTGGTCGGTGGACCGGCCACCGAGTTCGTGAGCGGCAGGCTGCCAGTGATGCGTGGCTGGGCTGGGTCCGATATGTCCACGACAGCGACCGCGTCGGCGCCGGGCCGGCCGTTGCGCGGGCCGGCGGCCTCGAAGAACAGCTTGCCATCCAGGCCGATAAGCAGTTGCTCGGCGCGGAGCGGCGTGGACAGCAGCAGGGCGGCGATGGCGATGACGGCGGCGCGCATGGCGGGCTTTCCTTCGGTGACGGCCGTTCCGGCCTTGTAACGCTTACGATACGGTGTCCGCAGCGCTTCCGCCACAGCAACCGGCTTGCGTGCCGTGCCCGGCTGGGCAACGGTCGGGTCTCATCGTGGATGCACTGGATTGACCCTGGAACCCCGAGCCAAACGCGCCGTGTTCGCGCGCCATGCCGCGAGCCTGATCGTGCACCGGGCGGGGCCGCAGGGCATCGAGGTCTTGATGGGCGAGCGCGGCGCAGGGGCACGGTTCATGCCCAACCGCCTGGTGTTCCCGGGCGGCGCCGTCGATCCCGGGGACGGCGCCGCGACCGCCGCGACCGAGCCGCGGCCGGAGGTCCTCGCGCACCTGATGCGCAACGCCCGGCCCCGGCTTGCGCGCGCCATCCTGGTCGCGGCGGCGCGGGAGCTTGAGGAGGAGACCGGGCTTACGCTCGGCGCGCCGCCACGGCTCGACGCGCTCAGCTACCTGTGCCGGGCGGTGACGCCGCCCAGCATGCACATGCGGTTCAACGCCCGGTTCCTGACGGTGGACGCGGCGGCGGTGGAGGGCACGCTTCACTCCTCCACCGAATTGGAACGGGTGCGGTTCATCCCGGTCGAGGCGGCGCTGGCGCTTGACCTGATGCTGGTCACGCGGGAGGTGCTCGAGATGCTGCAATCCTGGCTCGCGCTGCCGGACGCCGCACGGCGCGAACGCGCCCAGACGCCGGCCTTCAAGCAGCGGCGCTGGCGCGAGGAATGAGCGGCCGGGGTCACCGGTAACGGTAGTGACGGTGGTACCCGCCCCGGGACGATGACGCGCCAATGGCGGCTCCGGCGAAAGCCCCCAGCAGCCCCGCCGCGATGACCCCGGCGGTGGCATTGTTCTGAGCCGCCCGTTGCGCCCGCTCCCCTTCCACAAGCGGCGCCAAGTTCCGCCACTGGTCGCACGCGACGGGGTTGCCGACCTGTTGGCATATCATGGCGTTTTGGCTGACTTGCAGCTCGATTGGTCCAGGGCCGACGGCGCACGCGGCCACGCTCAAAGCCGTTATCACTGCCGTGCAACGGGATGCGCGGCGGGTAGTCAACAACATTGCAAGTCTCCCTTCTATCTTTTTGAGAGTAACTCGTTAACATGAATGAGTCGTTAAGCCTGTAACGAGCCGCCCAGTATTCTGTGGCTGGAGCGGACCGCCGCGGATTTATTGGCAGCGCACGGTTGACGGAACCAGCCAGCGTGCGGCATGTGATACCGCTCACTATGGGACGTCGGCCTGTGCGTGCAGCCTTCTACGGTCAATATAAGCATGGCCCGCATAGCGCGTAAGCCCGGCTCGCGCCTGGCCCTCGCGTCTGTGACCTGTGGCACAGACCTGCCGGCCGGGACCTTGCCGGACCCGCTCGCGCTGGCAACGCAGCACCTGCGGGACGGGCGTCATGCGGCGGCGGCGGTCGCGCTGATCCCGGTGTTGCTGGCGCGCGCCGGGGATGGCGATGCGGCCTGCGCGGTCGCGGCGGCGTTGCTGCAACATAACCTGCGCCTCCCGCCCATCGCGGACCCGGCTGCGCCGGCGCCTGTCACAGAGGACCACCTGACGCGCATGGTGGAGCGCCTGACATGTCTGGCACGACAGCAAGACGAGCAGGTCGCAACCTTGCTGGACTTGCTCAAGGCGGCGTCATGACTGGGCTGGCGGCCTTGGCCGGGCGGCATAACCCCGCTCGCGCGCGTCAACTGGAGGATGCGTTCCGGACGGGTGGGTTCGAGGTCGTCGAGATGCTGTCCTTCTACGGCTCCACCCCAGCCGCGCGACGCCCCGCCGTCGTGGTCTGGCCCGGCGACGGCGCACGCGAACTGCCGCTGGGCCAATCCGCGGTGCACGTCGTGGACCTCGCCGGGGCGGTTCGGGCGCACGGCCTGCTCGGCGCAGCGCGTCAGGCAGCCTGGCGCACGGCGCTGGTTGAGAGCTGCCGCGGCGCGCAACTCGTGCTGGTGGGTTCGGACGGCGAGCGTGGGTTTTGGTCCGCCGAACTGATGCGGGCCGGCATCTCGGCGCCGATTGTGGAAGCGCCGTTCGCCATGGCCGCCCCCGCGCGAGCCGGTCCGTTCGGAGAGTTGACCATCGTGCTGGACGGGGCACCGGACCCCGGCGTGCTGGCGCGGGTGGCGGAGGCAGCTAGGTGGGCAACGCAGCGGGGCGGGGCGCTGCGGATCGCGGCGACGCCGGGCCATGCTGGGCTGGACGGGTTGCTGGCGGCGCAGCGGTTGCGGGACCTGGCGCCCGGCGTCCCGGTGGAGAACTGGCAGCCCGGCGCGGCGCTGCCCGGCCCGTTGCTGGATTTACGCGATGACACGGCCGAGACGCGGATCACCGTGCCAGCCGCGGTCGTGTGCGCGCTGGCGCAGGGGTTTCCGGTAATCTCGGCGGTGCAGGGCGCGCTGGCGCGTCGGATCGCGGCGGCCGGGGCGGGCCTGGTCGCGGCGTCTGACTGGCTGGACGCGGCCCTGGACCAGTTCGCGGCGCTGTCGCCGGCGCAGCAAGCCGCCATGGGCGGCAACGCTGCGCGGCTGGCGCAGGAGGCGTTCGCGCCGGAGCGGGTGGGCCATGCGCTGGTCGAGGCAGTGCGCCAGGCCTTGGCGCTGCACGAGACCCGGTTCGCCGCCTGGCGGAACGGCGCCGAGCGGCCAGGCCCGCAACCGCTCGGCGCAGGGTCACACGTGTTAGTGCTGTCGGACGAGGAGGAGAACCTGCGCGACATCCGCGTGCACCTCACGTTCGGCGCCATGCACCGGCGCGGGGTGATCGGCGGGTACTCCGTCCTGCACCGGGGCGAGTTCATCTTCAGCACGCGCGCCGGATCGCTCGCGCGTATGCCGGATGACGCGCGGTTCGATGCCGTTTGGGTGCACCGCGGGCACAGCGCGGGGTTGCAACTGGTGTTGCAAATCCTGGACCGCCCGTTCGTGTTCGACATCGACGACAACCTGCTGAGCGCCCCGTCGTACCGTCCGCCGTTCAGCCCCAAGGCGATTGAAGCGGTGCGCGGCATGGTCGGCGCATGCACGGCGCTGTCCTGCTCGACGGCGCGGCTGGCGGGCCTGTTGCAACGTGGCGCTGGCGTGGCGCTGGCGCACAAGGCAGTGGTGACGCCGAACCTGGTGCAGGGGCCGCCGATGCAGCTGGCGGCCGGGCTGCCGCGGGCGCTGGTGTGGGCGTCGAGCGACGTGCCAGCACTGACGGGCGCACGGTCCGATGTGCTGCGGGCGGTGCGGGACTTCTGCCTGGCGCACCGGCTGCGGGTGGTGTGCATGGGCGCGCCGCCGCCGGAACCGCTGCGGGACGCTGGGCTGGAAATCGAGCACGTCGGCATCCTGCCCTACGCGGGGTATCTGGAGTTCCTGCGCGCGCTGTCGCCGTCGATCTTGGTATGCCCGCTCGAAACCGACGCGGACCCCGCCACGCAGGACTTCGTGGACGGTAAAAGCGACGTGAAGCTGCTGGACGCGCTGCTGGCCGGGATGGTCGGCGTGTTCAGCGACGCGCGGCCATACCGGGATAGTGAACTTGGCCCGGCCATCCTGTGCGCGAACAGCTACGACGCTTGGCTGGACGGGTTGGAGCGCGCCTACCGCGCGTGCGGGCAAGCCGACGCGCCTGCGCCCTGGCCGGCGGACCGGGAGGCGTCCGGCGCCGGGCTTATGGCGTGGGCGGAGGCGCTGGGCCGGGTGCGGCTGCGGACTCCGCTGCGGCTGGCCGAGGTGCGGGCCGCGATCCGCTACGTGGAGAAGCGCCAGGCGCGGTTCCTGGAGGCGCACGAGTTCGATGCGGCGTACTACCTCGCCGTGCACGACGACGTGCGGGTGGCGGTCGAGACTGGCGGGGCGGTGTCGGCGTATGAGCACTACCTATCGTCCGGGCACCGGGAACGGCGGGACGCGCGCTCGGTCTCGGAGGGCCAGGCCGGCACGGCGGCGTGGTGGTCCGTGCTGATGCACCAGGTGGACCGGCTTGAGGCGGAGGTGGAGAGCCGGGCCGCGGCCATCGAGCAGTTGCAGGCCGACCAAGCAACCCGGCGCGCGTTGGCAATGCGGCCGTGAGGATCGAGTGGCCGGACGCGGCCTCGCTGTCAGCGTGTCCGGTATGCGATGCGCCCGGCCCGCATCCGGTGCTGCTGCGCACTGCCGGCCCGGCGCACACCCTGATCCGCTGCACGGCCTGCACCGCCTGTTTCTTCGAGCACCGCGCAGTCCCGGACTACGCGGCGGACGCGCCATCCGAGCTGTTCCTGCAGCTGTATGTCGAGCAGAACGCCGGGCTGCACCACATGAGCCGGTTCCTGTTCAAAATCGAGGACGACAGCATTAGCAGCATGCTCGATGTCGGCTGCGGCTTCGGGTTTCCGGTGGACGTGGCGGACAAGGTGCTGGGCTGGCGCGCGGTCGGCATCGACCCCTCGCATTACGCGCGGGACGGCGCGCGGCTGCTGGGCGCGGATATCCGGCGGGAGTACCTGACCGCATCCAGCGACCTCGGCGACCCCTACGACCTGGTGCTCGGGTCGGAGGTGATCGAGCACATCCCCGACCTGTATCCATTCCTGGCCCTGCTGCGGCGGTGGATGCGGCCCGACGGCTACCTCGTGCTGACCACGCCGGACGCTGGCAGCCTCTCGCCGTCAGCACCGGAGGGCGTGCTGGTCGCCATGCTGTCCGTGGGTGCGCACCTGGTGCTGTTCTCGGCGCAGTCAATCGAGTTGATGCTGCGCCGGGCCGGGTTCCTGCACGTTCGTGCCGAGGCGGACGGCTACAACCTCGTGGCCTATGCGTCGGACCAGCCCCTGCGATTCCGGCCCGACACGGAGGCGCGGCACTTCGCGGGCTACCAGGCCTATTTGCGCCGGCTGCTGGACACGGCCGAGCTGGGCGGCCATCTGTGGAACGGCGCGGCCGGGCGGCTGTTCGCGCTGGAGGTCGGCACCGAGCCGTTGCATGAGCAGTTCGCGTTGTTCGCCCGCGTCGCCGAGGCATGGCGGGAGCGGTTCGGCATCGACCTGGCGCGCCTGCGGCTGCCGGCGCCCCTGCTGGAAACAGAGTTCGGGGCCGCTGGCCCGGCGCTGCTGAACCGGCTGCGGGAGGCGCAACCGCTGAACCTGGCCGGCCTGCTGTACAACCGGGCGCTGCTAGAGCGGCGCGTGCCGGGGCACCTGCCGGAGCGTGTGCTGGAGTTCGCCCGCGCCGCGTTCACGGTGGCGCAGCAGACGTGCCGGGTGCTGCAGGAGTTTGGGCTGATCGACTACGACCTGAACCTCACGAGTTGGCGGGCGCGGGTCATCTGCGTGGACTGCCTGGCGCTGCTGGCGCCGGAGCTGGAGGGGAGCCTGTTGGCCGGCCTGGCCGGCGCATCGAGCGGCGCGCTGGCGGACCGGGTGGACCCGCCGCCCAGCGTGGTCATCGCGCGCCTGGCGCCGTTCTTTTCAAACAAGGTTCACGCGACGGAGTATGACGAGGCCATGCGGCTGGAGCCGTGGCTGCGGGACCTCGACGCCCTCTGCACGGCAATGCGGCGCGATCAAAAGGCGATGCACCACCTGCTGTTCACCGTGGGCGTGCTGCGGCTGAACCGGCTGCGCGACCTTCCCGGCGCGTTGGCCGCGTTCCAGCGGATGCAGGCAGAGGCAGAGGCGGAGTTGCGGGACCCTGGGCGCGCTGCGCTGGCCGGGCACTTCCTGCCAGTGGCGCGGGACCACGCCCGGCATGTCAGCGCGCTGCTGGCCGCGGCGCCGGTAGCGATGCTTCGGTCCGCTTAGGACGCCGTAAGCATCCGGTCGCAGTTGATCCGCCCAGCCATCAGGCAGTCCTCGATCCGCGCCTTTTCGCCCAAATGCTTAATCAGGAACAAGCCAGCCACCACCAGCGCCAGGGCAAACGCCAGGCCGGCGAGGCTTGATGTGACGCGATTTGCCGCCATGGCCTCGTCCTCGCTTGTTGCCATGCGTGGCACTCCAGAACCTCCTTGCACCGCGCCGAGTGTAGGACGATACCGGGCACGGATGAAGGGGCATCACTTGAACGCTGCCACCCACCTCGCCGCCGCCTACCTGGCCAACGCCGATCCGGCGTTCGCGGCGGCGATCGAGCGCATCGGACCCTGCACCCAGGCGCCGAAGCCGCGGGAGCCGTATGAGGCGCTGATCCGCGCTATCGCGCACCAGCAACTGCACGGCCGGGCTGCCGAGGCCATCCTGGCGCGGTTCGTGGCGCTGCATGGCGGGGCGTTCCCGGCGTGGCATCAAGTCATGTACACGCCGGACGCCGCGCTGCGGGGCTGCGGCTTTTCGGCCAGCAAGCTCGCGGCGATACGCGACATCTGCGCCCGCACCCAAGACGGCGTGGTGCCGAGCGGCGCCGAGGCGGCCCTGCTGTCGGACGCCGAGCTGATCCAGCGCCTGGTGACCATCCGCGGCGTCGGTCGTTGGACGGTAGAGATGATGCTGATCTCGACGCTCGGCCGGCCGGACGTGCTGCCGGTGGATGATTTCGGGGTGCGGGAGGGCTGGCGGCTCATCAAGGGCCTGGCGGCGCAGCCCCGCCCGCGGGAGCTTGCCGCCATCGGCGAGGCCTGGGCGCCGTGGCGGTCCACCGCCGCCTGGTACCTGTGGCGGGCGTCCGACGAAGGCAAAAAGATCAAGCTGGAGGCATAAGACCCGCATCAGGCGAGGAAGCTGCGCACCACGGCCAGGAATGCCTCCGGCGCGTCCGCGTGCAGCCAATGCCCAGCGTCTCGCAAGGTCGCAAACCGGGCGTTGGGGAACAACGCGCGGAACGCCGTGCGATGTTCCGGCAGCACGTAGCTCGACCGCTCGCCCCGCAGCACCAGGACCGGGCCGGCATACTGGCCCGGCGGCGCGGCCCAACCCTCGATGTCCGGCAGGCCGTCCGCGATCTTGGACAGGCCGATGCGCCAGGCGGGCGTCGCGCCGAAGCGCAAGTTCTGCAGCAGGAAGCCGCGCACCTCCGCCGGCGCTACTGCTGCGAGGTGAGCGTCCGCCTCGGCCCGCGTCAGGCCGGGCCGCAGCGGGATGGCCTGCATCGCCGCCGCGATGGCGCGGAAATGCGGCGGATACGGCACCGGCGCGATGTCCGCGACCAACAGCCGTTCCACCCGGTCCGGGCGCAGCAGCGCGGCCTGCATCGCAATCTTGCCCCCCATGGAGTGCCCGATCAGCGCCGTCCGTTCGATGCCCTGCGCGTCAAGGCTCTCCAGCACGTCCGCCGCCAAATCGGCGTAGGCCATGCCGGGCGCGTGCGGGCTGACGCCGTGGTTGCGCAGGTCGAACGTCAGCACCCGGCAGTCCGGTGCGAGCCGGCGGGCGATGGTCGCGAAGTTGCTGGCCGAGCCGAACAGGCCGTGCAGCAGCACGACCGGAGTGCCCTCGCCCACTGTGGTCCCGTGCAGGATCATGCGCGCTGGCCCGGCAACACCGCCGTCAGCGCGCCGCCCAGCACCAACCCGGCGCCCGCCAGCACTGCCGTCGCCGCCAGCGCCGACAGCCCGGCCCGGCCGAACGCGAACCGGGTGACGGGCCAGCTTGCGCCCAGCATCACGACTGCGCCGGCGAGCTGCAGCAATGCGAGGCGGCTCATCCGACCAACTGGCGATACAGCTCGGGGTCGGTCGCGCCCTCGCAACTAAACAGCAGCACGCGGCTGCTGGCAGTAAGGCCGAGCGCCGCGCGGGCGGACGGGTCCGCCGCGGCCAGCAACAGCGCGGCGACGCCCACCGCGCCAGACTCGCCGGACACGACCTCACGCGCTGCCAGCAGCCGCATGCCCGCCACCGCCGCCGCGTCGGGCACTGCCATGAACGCCGCCGCCGCCCGGTCCAGCTCCTGCCAGGCAATCAGGCTCGGCTCGCCGCACGCCAGGCCGGCCATGATGGTGTCCAATGGGCCGGACACGGCGGTGATGCGCCCGGCTTCGGCGCTGGCGAACAGGCAGGCGGCGCGGTCCGGCTCCACCACAACGACGCTGGGCGGGGGGTCGAAGCGGGTGCGCAACTGCACCGACACCGCCGCCGCGACTCCACCGACGCCGGCCTGGATGAAGGCGTGCGTGGGCGGCGGGCCGCTCCACTGGTCGGCGGCCTCGTCCGGCATCAGGCGGTAGCCCTGCATCACCTCGCGCGGGACGTCGGTGTAGCCGGGCCAGGCCGTGTCGGACACGACGTGCCAGTTGTGCTGCTCGGCCTCGGCGGCGGCAGTGCGGACGCTGTCGTCATAGGTGCCGGGCACGACGCGCACCTCGGCGCCGTACCGGGCGATGGCGTCGATGCGCGCCTGGCTCACCCCGCTGTGCACGAAGATGACGCAGGCCGCGCCGAAGCGTTGCGCGCCCCAGGCGACGCTCCGGCCATGATTGCCGTCGGTGGCGCAGGTGACGGTGATCCCGCGCGTCACCTCGGCGTGCCGCCCGGACAACAGGTCCGCGGAGGTTGCGCCAAGCGCCGCGCCCTGCCGCGCCAGCTCGGCCGACAGCACGCCCAGCACCGCGTAGGCTCCGCCCAGCGCCTTGAAGCTGCCAAGGCCGAACCGGCCGCCCTCGTCTTTGATGTGCAGCGTGGCGACCCCGGCGGCGGCGGCGAGGTCCGGCAATGGCACGAGCGGGGTCGGCGCGTAGTCCGGCCAGGACGTGATCTCCGCGTGTGCCCGGCGGTAGCCACCGGCGGGCAGCACCACCAGGCCCGGCGTGCCGTGGCGCGGGTTTTTCAGGACGCGGAACGGCATGGGTTCGATCATGGATGGCAGAATTGCGCGGCGCGCGGCGCGCGGCTAGTGCTTACGAAACATAGGTCCTTAACGGATCGCGGAGGCGTCCCATGCACATCACCATCCTGGGCGGCGGCGGGTTCCTGGGCCGCAAGGTGGCGGCTCGCCTGGCCAGGGATGGCAGGCTAGGCGGGATGCCGGTCAGCAGCCTGACGCTGTTCGACCTCGCCGCTCCCCCGGCCCTGGCCGGCGCCGCGTTCCCGGTGCAAAGCCTGGCGGGCGACCTCGCGGACCTGCCGGCCGCCGCCATCCCGCCCGGCACCGACATCGTGTTCCACCTGGCGGCCGTGGTCAGCGCGGCGGCGGAGGCGGATTACGAGCTGGGGCGCCGGGTCAACGTGCGCGGGACGGACGCGGTGATCGACGCCTGCCGCCGGCTCGACGCGCCGCCGCGGGTGGTGTTCACCAGCTCGGTCGCAAGCTTCAGCGGCGGGCAGGACGCCGTGCTGGGCGACGACGCGCGGCAGATGCCCGCCAACTCCTATGGCGCGCAAAAGGCTGCGGCCGAGCTGTTCCTGTCGGACGCGAGCCGCCGCGGGTTCCTGGATGCGGTTTTGATCCGCCTGCCGACCGTGGTCGTGCGCCCCGGCCGGCCCAACAAGGCCGCCAGCAGCTTCGTGAGCGGCATCCTGCGCGAACCCCTGCTGGGCTTGCCGGCCGAGCTTCCGGTGCCGGACAGCTTCGCGGTGTGGATATGCAGCCCGCGCCGCGCGGTCGAGTGGCTGCTGCACGCCGCCGTCATGGACACCGGCGCGGTGGGTCTGGACCGCAGCGTGAACCCGCCCGGGCTCCGCGCCACCGTCCACGAGATGCTGGCGGCGCTGGACAGCGTGCAGCCCGGCGCGTCCGGCTTGGTGCGACGCGTGCCGGACCCGGCCATCGCGGCCATCGTCGGCGGGTGGCCGGCGGCGTTCGCGCCGGAACGCGCGGTTCGGCTCGGCTTCACCGAGCACGAGCCGCTGTCAGACCTATTGCGCGCGTTCGTGGCCGACGACCTCGAGGACACGCGGCGCGAGCGCGGCTAAACGAAACCTAACATTCAAGTCGGTCAAATCAACGACGCCGGCCGTTTCCAAGGTTGATTGACGGCACATACGGTCCCACAACCAGGCTGCCGGCGCGACGTCGGCCCGAAAGCCGCGGTCGCCCTCCCGATGTCCTTGTTCTCCAGCCGCATCAACCTGCCGGGCGTCGCGTCTCCAGGAAGCGCGACTGGTGCGGACACGCGCGCCCGGGATCATCGGCGGCCCATCGGCGAGGTCGTGGCGCAAGTCCCGCAGACCCTGCGTGCCCTGGTCCGGGCGGACGAGATCTGGCTGGTGGTGCTGGCGGCCTTCGTGGGGGTGGTCGCCGGGCTGATCGTGGTCGGGATGGGCGAGGCCGCGCAGTTCATGCACGTGCTGCTGTTCAACCTGGCGCCGGGCGAGTACCTGTCCTCGATGGTGAGCGTCACGCCGTGGCGCGCGCTGTTGGTGCCGACCCTTGGTGGAGTGGTGCTGGGCCTGGCCGGCTGGGCGCTGGCGCGTTGGCTGCCGCGGCGCACGGTGGACCCAATCGAGGCCAATGCCCTGTATGGCGGGCGCATGTCCATGGTGGACAGCGTTGTCGTCGTTGCGCAAACGGTGTGGTCGAACGGCGTCGGCGCGTCCGTGGGCCTTGAGGCCGGCTTCGCGCAGATCGGCTCCGCCATCGCATCCTGGCTCGGGCGCAGCTTCCGGGTGCGGCGCAGCGACCTTCGGCTGCTGGTCGGGTGCGGCGCGGCGGGCGCCATCGCGGCGGCGTTCAACGCGCCCCTGACCGGCGCATTCTATGCGTTCGAGCTGGTGATCGGCACCTACTCCCTGGCGACCCTGGCGCCGGTCGTGATGGCCGCGATCTGCGCCGTGTCCGTCATGCGCGTGCTGGTCACGGGCCATGAAGGGTTCGACATCCGCGTGCCTACTGCAATCGAGGCGGTGGACTACGTGCCGATCCTAGCGCTTGGCATGTTGTGCGCGCTGGGCGGCATCGCCATCATGCGTGGTGTGACAGTGGTCGAGGACCTGTTCCGCCGCAGCGGCGTGCCGGTCTGGTTGCGCCCGGCAGTGGGCGGGTTGGCGGTGGGCGCGATGGCGCTGGTGTCGCCAGCCGTCATGTCGTCCGGCCACTCGGCGCTGCGGGTGGCGCTCGATGCGCCCTATACCCTGGAGCACATCGGCCTGTTGATCGTGCTGAAGGCGGTCGCGTCGGCCGTCAGCATCGGCTCCGGCTTTCGCGGCGGGCTGTTCTTCGCATCGCTTTTCCTGGGCGCGCTGCTGGGCAAGCTGTTCGCCAGCGCGCTCGCGTTGGTCACGATGGTGCAGGCCCTGCCGGCGGTGGTCTGCGCGTTGGTGGGCATGAGCGCGCTGGCGGTGGCGGTGGTGGGCGGGCCGCTCACCATGGCGTTCCTGGCGCTGGAAAGCACGGGGTCGCTGCCCATGACCATCGCCGTGCTGGCTGCGAGCGTGGTGTCCGCCATCACGGTGCGCCGCACCTTCGGCTACAGCTTCGCGACCTGGCGCTTCCACCTGCGCGGCGAGGCGATCCGCAGCGCCGTGGACGTGGGCTGGATGCGCAACCTCACGGTCGGCCGGATGATGCGGCGCGAGTTCCGCCGGGTGCCGCTCGACATGCAGTTGTCAACCTTCCGGCGGGACTTCGCGCTAGGTTCGATTGGCCGGGTGGTGGCGGTGGACCAGGCCGAACGCTACGCCGGCATCCTGGCCACATCCGAGGGGCACGCCGCGCCTGACACCGCGGTCCGGCTGTCCGACGTCGTGCATCACCGCAAGACGGTGCTGCTGCCGCAAATGACCATCAAGGAGGCGGTGCAGATGTTCGAGGCCGCCGAGAGCGACGAGCTTGCGGTGGTGGACAGCCCCGAGAGCATGCGGGTGATCGGCGTGCTCACGGAGCAGTATGCGCTGCGCCGCTACAGCGAGGAGCTGGAGAAGCGGCGGCGCGAGCTGTCGGGCGAGTAGCGGAGCGCGCCTCTACCCGATCTTTCCATGGCAGTGCTTGAACTTCTTGCCTGACCCGCACGGGCACGGCGCGTTGCGTGGCGTGTCGCGCCAGGTGCTGGGATCGGCCGGGTCCGCCGCGGGCGCCGGAGGGGCGGACACCCTGGGCCGTTCCTCCTCCAGCACGTCGCCCCCGGCGTATGGGGCCGCGGCGGCTGGGTCGGAGTAGTGCATGGCGCCCACTGGGAACGCCTGGAACTGCGGCTCCGGCGGGGCCTCCGGGCCAAGCTCCACGCGGGCCAGCAGGGACGTGACCCGCTCCTTCAGCTCGTCCAGCATGGCGTTGAACAGGCCGAACGCCTCGCTTTTGTACTCATTCAGCGGGTCGCGCTGGCCGTAGGCGCGCAGGCCAATGCCCTGGCGTAGGTGGTCGAGCGCCAGCAGGTGCTCCTTCCACACCGCGTCCAGGGTTTGCAGCAGCATGGACTTCTCCACGTAGCGCATCAGCTCCGGCCCGAGATTGGCAGCCTTGGCGGCCATGTGCGCGTCCACCGCCGTCTCGATCCGCTCGCGGATGCCGGTTTCGTCCATGCCCTCCTCGCGGCCCCAATCGGCCACCGGCAGGTCAACGTTCAACAGGCGGCGCACATCCTCGGCCAGCGCGTCGGTTTCCCACTGTTCGGCGTAGGCTTTCTCCGGGATGCGGCGGGCTACTAAGTTGGCGATGATGTCGCCGCGCATCTCGTGCACCGTCTCACTCACGTCGTCGGCGCGCATGAACTCGCGGCGCTGGGCATAGACCTCGCGGCGCTGGTTATTCATCACGTCGTCGTATTTCAGCACGTTCTTGCGAGTGTCGAAGTTGCGCGCCTCGACCTTTTTCTGCGCCTTTTCCAGCGCACGGTTGATCCAGGGGTGGATGATCGCCTCGCCCTCCTTGAGGCCGAGCTTCTGCAGCATCCCGCCCATGCGGTCGGAGCCGAAGATGCGCATCAGGTCGTCCTCGAGGCTCAGGAAGAACCGGCTTGCCCCCGGGTCGCCCTGCCGTCCGGAGCGTCCGCGCAACTGGTTGTCGATGCGCCGGCTCTCGTGCCGCTCAGTGCCGATCACCAGCAGGCCGCCTGATCTCTTTACGTCCTCATGCCACGCCGCGACCTGCGCCGTAATGGCCTGCGCCCGTTCCGCCTGCGCCTCCGGGTCCAGGTCCTCCGTCTCCAGCTTGATGCGCATGTCGGCGTTGCCGCCGAGTTTGATGTCGGTGCCGCGGCCGGCCATGTTGGTGGCGATGGTAATGGCGCCCGGCGCCCCGGCCTGCGCCACGATGGTCGCCTCCTGTTCGTGGAAGCGCGCGTTCAGCACCGCGTGCGGCACGGCCTTGCGGGTCAGGATTTCGCTGATGGTCTCGCTTTTCTCGATGCTGGTGGTGCCGACCAGCACCGGCTGGCCCCGGCCGCGCGCCTCCTCGATCAGCGTCGCCACCGCTTCGTACTTCTCGGCCGCCGAGCGGTACACCTCGTCGTCCGCGTCCTTGCGCACCACTTGCACGTTGGTGGGGATCTCCAGCACCTCCAGCTTATAAATCTCGGCGAATTCGTCAGCCTCAGTCAGCGCCGTGCCGGTCATGCCCGCGAGCTTGGGGTACAGGCGGAAATAATTCTGGAACGTGATGCTGGCGAGCGTCTGGTTCTCCGCCTGGACCGTCACGCCCTCCTTGGCCTCCAGCGCCTGGTGCAGGCCTTCGGAGTAGCGGCGGCCCTCCATCATGCGGCCGGTGAACTCGTCGATCAGCACCACCTTGTCGTCCCGCACGATGTAGTCCACGTCGCGGGCGAACAGCGTGTTGGCGCGGAGCGATTGCTGCACGTGATGGATCACCGAGACGTTGAACATGTCATAGAGGTTGCCCTCGGTGATGATGCCGGCGTCGCGCAGCATATCCTCGACCCGTTCGGAGCCCGGCTCGGTCATGGTGACGGTCTTGAACTTCTCGTCCTTCTCGTAGGTGGACGGGTCCTTGACCAGCTCGCGCACCACGGCGTTCACCGTGCGGTACAGGTCGCTGCTGTCCTCGGCGGGGCCGCTGATGATGAGCGGGGTGCGCGCCTCGTCGATCAGGATACTGTCGACCTCGTCGACGATGGCGTAGGAGAAATCCCGCTGCGCCATGTCTTCCAGCCGGTACTTCATGTTGTCGCGCAGGTAATCGAAGCCGAACTCGTTGTTGGTGCCGTAGGTGATGTCGGCGGCGTAGGCCGCGCGCCGCTCCTCATCGTTCAGGCCGTGCACGATGACGCCAACCGAGAGGCCCAGGAAGCCGTAGATGCGGCCCATCCACTCGCTGTCGCGCCGGGCCAGGTAGTCGTTGACGGTGACGATGTGCACGCCCTTGGCCGCGAGCGCGTTCAAGTAAACCGGCAACGTCGCCACCAGCGTCTTGCCCTCGCCGGTCTTCATCTCCGCGATTTTGCCGTCGTGCAGCACCATGCCGCCGATCATCTGCACGTCGAAGTGCCGCAGGCCCAGCACCCGGCGCGACGCCTCCCGCACCACCGCGAACGCCTCTGGCAACAGGCTGTCGAGCGTGGCGCCGGCCGCGAGCTTCTCCCGGAACTCCGCCGTCTTGGCTTGCAGCGCCGCGTCCGGCAGGACCTGCATCGCCACCTCGTGCGCGTTGATCGCCGGCACCCGGCGCTGGTACGCCTTGAGCGAGCGGTCGTTGGCGGAGCCGAAAACGGCGCGGGCGATGCTGGCGAACATGGATGGCCTTCCAGGGTGCGCGGCGGCGTCAAGAACGCGCCGGGCAGGAGGGGTCGGGAGCTTTGGTGCTAGGGTTCAGATAGGACCCGTCAAGGTCATGGTCAACGCGGCGGGCGAACGATGCCTGATCGCGGGGGCATCGCGGCGGCCGACGATAAGGCATCGCGGCGGCCGACGATGAGCCATCGCGGCGGGCTGCTTGTCCCAATATAGGCTTTCGGGCATGGTCCCGCCGCCCTGCTTTGATATGAGGTCTCCATGCGCCGTACGAGCCTGTCCGCCGCCGCCATCCTGTTGTGCTCCACGACCTTTGCCTTCGCCCAGACCACGCCGGCGCAGAAACCGCCTACCCCGGCCGCGCCGGGTCCGGCTGCAGCAGCGGCGACGCCAACCGGTGACCCCATCGTGGCGCGCGTGGGGGCCGACGAAATCCGCGCCAGCGAGCTGAACGAGGCCGCCCAGTCCCTGCCGGAGGAGCTGCGCGGCATGCCTGCGCCCGTGCTGTTCCCTATGCTGCTGGACCAGCTTGTGGACCGGCGCATTATCATCCAGGCCGCGCGCAAGGAGGGGCTGGAACGCGACCCGCAGGTGCAGCGCATGGTGGCGCGCGCGACGGACACGGCGTTGCAGAACGCGTTGCTGACCCGCGAGATCGCGCCGACGCTCACGGACGACGCGATCCGCGCCCGGTACGACCGCGACGTCGCCGGCAAAACCGGCGAGGAGGAAGTGCGCGCCCGGCACATCCTGGTGGCGGATGAGGACGCCGCCAAGAAAGTGATTGCCGAGCTGAAGGGCGGCGCGGACTTCGCCGAGTTGGCGAAGAAGAACAGCACCGACCCCGGCGCGCAGAGCGGCGGCGACCTCGGCTTTTTCAAAAAGGCCGACATGCTGCCGGAGTTCTCGGCCGTCGCCTTCGCGTTGAAGCCCGGCGAAGTCACCCAGGCGCCGGTCAAGACACGGTTCGGCTGGCACGTCATCAAGCTGGAGGAACGCCGCACCGCGCCGGCGCCGGGCTTTGAGCAGGTGCGGGACGAGGTGCGCCAGTCCTTGATCCAGGAGGGCGTGAGCCGGGTGTTGGCGCAGGCTAAGACGGGTGTGCAGGTGCAGAAGTTCAACCTGGATGGCACGCCCATGACGGACGCGCCGCCCGCGCCGACGCCGACGCGCTGATCCCGATGGCGCTGCCGCCCTCCCCGCTCGCCGTCGCCATGCCCGAGCTGCCGCCGATGCTGGGCGTCCGGCTGGGCGCCGCCGCCGCCGGGATACGCTACGCGGACCGGACCGACCTCGTGATGGCGGAGCTGCCGGCGGGCACCGTGGCGGCCGGCGTGTTCACCCGCAACAAGTGCCCCGGCGCGCCGGTGGACTGGTGCCGCAACGCGCTCAAGGGCGGCCAGGCGCGGGCGGTGGTGGTGAATGCGGGCAACGCCAACGTGTTCACCGGCCATGCCGGCGCCCATGCCGTGCAGGCCACCGCGGACGCGGCCGCGGACCTGGTGGACTGCCGCGCCTCCGAGGTGTTCGTCGCCAGCACGGGCGTGATTGGCGAACCGCTGCCGCACGGGCGCCTGATCGCCGCGTTGCCGGGCCTGCACGCCAGCTTGTCCGAGGCTGGATGGGACGCCGCCGCGCGCGGCATCATGACGACCGACACGTTTCCCAAGGCCGCGACCCGCACCGCGCTGATTGACGGCAAGCCGGTCCGCATCAGCGGCTTCGCCAAGGGCAGCGGCATGGTCGCGCCGGACATGGCGACCATGCTGTGCTTCGTGTTCACCGACGCCAAGCTGCCCGCCGGCCTGTTGCAGGACATGCTGGCCCGCGGCGTGCGGCGCAGCTTCAACTGCACGACGGTCGATAGCGACACCTCGACCAGCGACACCGTGCTGCTGTTCGCGACCGGCTTGGCCGAGCACAAGCGGGTGGGCCGGGACGACGCCAAGCTGGTGCGGCCATTCCGCGACGCGCTGGACTCGCTATTGCTGGACTTGGCGTTGCAGGTGGTGCGGGATGGCGAGGGTGCGCAGAAACTGGTGCGGATCGACGTGACCGGCGCCGTGTCCAACAAGTCCGCCCGCCGGGTCGCGTTGGCGATTGCGAACTCGCCGCTGGTGAAGACGGCCATTGCCGGGGAGGACGCGAACTGGGGGCGCATCGTCATGGCCGTGGGCAAGGCGGGCGAGCCGGCGGACCGGGACCGGCTGTCGGTCGGCGTCGGCGGCACCTGGATGGCGCGGGACGGCGGCGTGGTGCCGGGCTACGACGAGACGCCGGTCGTGGCGCACATGAAGGGCCGCGAGATCGGCGTCATGGTGGACCTCGGGCTGAGCAAGGGACGCGGCACCGCTTGGACCTGCGACCTGACCCACGGCTACATCGACATCAACGGCAGCTACCGGAGCTGAGGCGCGGCTTCCAATCGGCTCAACGGACGCGCCGCGCTGGTGGCCCACTCCAGCAGCATGTGCGGCAGCGTCAGCGCGGCCAGCCCTTGGATGGTGAGCGCGAGCAGCCGGTCCGGCGCGGGTCCGGCATAGGCGTGCCACAGTGCCGCGCCGATCAGCAGCGTCAGCGCCGTGACCGGCAGCGACAGCCATACGGCGCCCCGCATCGTCTGAACCCGTGGCGCCCGCCGTGCATCCGCGACCAACCCGGCCATGTGCCGCGGCGCGTGGAGGCAGACGAAATAGACGGCGAAGGCGGTGAGCGGGGGGGCCAGCACGAACAGGGCGATCAGCAACGCAGGCTCCGCCAACGCCCGCACCCGCGCCTGCACGCACCAGAGCGCCGCACAGCCGAGCCAGGACAGCGACGCAGCTAACAACCACCCAGGTGGCGACGGCATTGCGGTCCCGGTCACGGCGGCAAACACCGCTGCGGTGGCAGTAGGGTTGACCAGCACTGGCATCGCGACCGGCAAGCCGCCCCGAACGAGCGCCTCCAACCCGGCAGCCGGCCCGGCGTCCTCCGAGCCAAAATGCCAGGCCGAGGCCGCCAGGAACCCGGCCAACGTCGGCAGCGGCGCGACGTGCCAGGCCACCAGCACCGAGGCTGCCAGCGACAGGTACGGCAGGGCGAACACCAGGAACCATGGCCGTCCCCAGCGGGGGCGCAGGAGGGGCCGGGCCACCTCGCCGTCCAGCGCCCCATGCGGCACGCCAAGCACGATGATGGCACTGAGCGCGCACAGCCATGCCGTGCTGGGCGGCAGCGTGCCCGTGACAATCAGCGCCGCGCCGGCCAGCGCGCGCCAGCCAAACCCAAGCTCCTGCGAGGCCGCCGGCACAGCCATGCTCTATGCGGCGGTCCTTCGTAACGTAGGACGTGTGGCAGAGGCCAGGTCCCGCTCCGTGACGGCCGCATCCGACGTCGTGGTCAACAAGCCGTAGGCGACCTTGGACACCAGGTCGAGCACGGCGATGCTGGCGACCCCCGCTCCCTCGCCTATTGTGCCCAGGCCGTCCGGCGTGACTGCAAGGAGCAACGGGTAGATCAGCCACAGGACTGAAAGAATGGCCGCGTTGCGGCGGTAGGCGGCGCGCACGTCGTCCCGCTCGGCCATGTTCGCCTGCATGAACGGACCCCAGATGACGTAGTACACCGCCAGGAACGCGCCGCAGGAGATGGTGAACCAGGTCCATTTGATCCAGAATGTTTCAGACGCGCCGAAGGCGAACGCCGTCACGATCATGAGCACGTCGGCCAGCAGCACCCCGAGTATGGCGCCATGCCGCTTCTCACCCGCGTGCATCGCCGTCATGGATAGCGTGACCAGCAGCAACGGCGTGGTGAACGTCCAATCGATGTAGCGCGCGAAGTAGAACACCCGGCCAGTCGCGGCGCCATCCGGGATAGTGACGCTGCCCTGCCCGACCGCCATCGCGAAGTACGAGCAAGCCGCGATGATCGGCACGATGCCGTGGATGACCGTGTGCATCTCCTCGGCCGGCGTGCGCCGCTTGCCGATCGCAAGGATCGCGAGGCCACCCAAGATCATGCCGAAAGTGCCGATCCAGAGCCAAGTTTGCGGGTTCATGCATTCATCCGTTCGTAACTGCACGATGAACAACATCCAAAGTTCCGGGTTTCAATTCGGGCAATGCAGCACCGCCAACTCTGCGTGAACCGGCCTGGGTGCGGTTCGTGGCCGCCATGTTATAGGGGCGCCCATGCTGACCTCCCCATTCCCTGACGCCACCATAGACTCGGACGCTGCTGCACGGCGGGACCTCCGGCGGCACAAGGCGTTCGCCACTGGCTTGCTGGTGTTCATGGCGGCGTTGGTGCTGCTGAGCTATGCGTTGCCGCTGAGCTTTGGCGCGGACCTGTTGCAGGCCAGCGCCAAGGCCGGGTTCGTGGGCGGCATCGCCGACTGGTTCGCGGTGACCGCGCTGTTCCGCCATCCGCTCGGCCTGCCGATCCCGCACACCGCCATCATCCCCACCCAAAAGGCGCGGCTGGGCCGTGCGCTGGGCCGGTTCGTGGCCGGGCACGTATTCACCCCGGCCGAGGTGTCCCGCCTGCTGGGCCGGCTGGACCTGTCGGCCATCGTGGCGCGGTTCCTGTCGGACCCCGCCGCCGCGCGCCCGGCCGCGAAGGCGCTGGCGGAAATGCTGCCCCGGGTGCTCGCCACCATCGAGGACGGGCGGGCCCGGCGCACGATGGCCCGCATCGTGCCGCGCATGGTGGGGGGGCCGGGCGCCGGGCGGATCGTGGCGCGCGCGCTGCGCAGCCTGGTGGAGGGCGGGCGGCATCAGGAGGCATTCGGCTTCCTGCTGGGCGAAATCCGCAAGGGCCTCGACAGCAAGCACGACGCGATCCACAGCTTTATCCAGGACAAGGTGCGGGCCTCGGGCGGCCGGCTGGTCGGCTGGGTGCTGGGCGCGCAGGTGGCGGAGCGGGTGTTGGGCGTGCTGCGGGACGAGCTGGAGCGCGTCGGCCCAGAGGACGGCAACATCCGCGCCGCGTTCGACGAGTGGGTGCGGGGCGAGATCGATCGGATTGAGACCGACCCCGAGCGCGCAGCCGAGATCGGCCGCGCGATCCGCCGCGTGGTGGCGCACGAGACGGTGCAGACCTGGCTGTGGGACGTGTGGTCGCGGCTGCGTGCGGCCATCGAGGCCGACGCGAAACGGCCCGGCGGCCATGCGCTCGCGGTGATCGAGGCGGCGCTCGGCAACCTGGGCCGCTTCCTACAGGATGACCCGGGGGCGCGGGCACGGCTGCAAGCCGCGGCGGAGGGCGTGATCACCGGGCTGCTGCCGAGCGCGCAGGCGCAGTTGTCGGACTTCATCGAGTACGTGGTGGCGGGCTGGCCCGCCGAGACCATCACGGAGAAGCTGGAGCTTCGCGTCGGCCGGGACTTGCAGTTTGTCCGGGTGAACGGGACGCTGGTGGGGTTCCTGGTGGGTGGCGCGTTGTTCCTGGCGCTGCACGCCGTGTTCGGCCGGGTCGCGGTTTGAACGCCCTAGCGGTCCGGCGGATCGGCTGCCTGGCGCACCAGCACCGCGACCTCGTTCCGCCGGAGCGGCGGCAAGGTCCAGGGCGGGTCGTAGAACCAGGCGAACGGAGCGCCCTGTTGTGCCCAGGATGTGCGGGACAGGCCGGTCAGAAGCTTTACCTTCTGGGCCGCCACTGCCTCCGGCGCGGTGGTGCCGGAAAACCGCAGGACCGCGACGGTCTCGGCCGGCACCTCCACGACCCTGACCCGCTCATCGAGCGGACGCGGCGCGGTCGCGAGCGTGACGGTGGCAGGGAGGAAGAAGCGGATGGCCGAGCCGGCCGCCGTCGAGTCCTGCGCAACCGGGGCGGTCATGGCCAGCGTCTGGCCCTGAGCGACCGGGGCTGTCATGGCGATGCGGGACGACCCGGCGTTCCGCCCGAAGATGTAGCCGGCCAACCGGCTGAAGCCCTCGCTCCGCGCCTGCACCTCGGCCGCGTCCACAACCGTCTCCGCCGCGACGCGCGCGCCGTACTGGCGCACCTCGATGCCGTCTTGGCGGTCGATGACGGTGAAGGCGGGTTCCTCGGTGCCCGACCGCACGCCGATCACGGAACAGGCGCCAAGCAGGATGCTGCCCAGTATGGATGCCATGGCACGCAGCCTCATGCGGCTGGCGCGAGCGCGGCCAGCTTAGCCAGCCAGCGCTCGATCCGGGCGCGGTTCACGCCAAAGTCGCTCCGGCCCACCAACGAGCGCGAGTACAGCGCGAGGGTCGAGCGGCCGTTGAGACGGTCAAAGAAGCGGACGATAACCGTGTCTGGAAACCGCAGCACCGCCGAGCGCTGGACGTAGCGGTCGGTGAGCGTGGCGTCGTCCGAGGCGACCTGCTCCAGTCTCAGCTCGGACGCGATGGCCTTGGCGAACAGGCCACGCAGCGCCGCGGCGTCGATGGCGTACTCCGGCGGAACAAGGTCGCTGCGGGCTGGGCAAAGGTCGGGCGCGGCAGCCAGGGCATCATTCGGCGTGCTGCGGCGCTGGAGCGTCCCGAACGTGATCGGCCCCAGGTCGGCCGGGCCGAACAACGCCCAGGCCGCGCCCGACCCTATGCCCAAAGCGGCCACGAACGTCAGGGCAGAGGTCGTTGTTATGGTCCGGCGCATAAGCCCCCCTGGCGTTGGACCGGATATAGGGTCCTTTCACGCCGGGGTCATATACTAAGCGTCAGGCACCGGATGACCAGCCCGGAACGGAGCTAATGCTTCGGCCCGGACAAGCCGTTGGCGATCTGCTCGTTCATGTCAATCAGGAACGGGAAGTCCGGTTGCGGCGAGCCGATGTCCCGCATGACGGCCAGCCCAACCGACACGATCTGCGCGCGCAATGGCGCTGGCAACGGGTTGGCGCTGTCGCGGGCCAGGTCGATCACCATGGTCCAGAGCTGCCGGTTGTCCGCCAGCGCGCGGACCTGCGCCATCTCGCCGCCGCCGCTGGCAGCGCGCAGCGCCCCGTTGGCGCGGCGGAACACGTCGGCGTCCTGGTCGCGTTGGCTGCGGTGCAGGTTGGACGCCTTGTAGGCACGGGCGGCGTTCATGCCATGCATGGTTCGCTCTCCAGTTTGGGGTTGATCGGGGCGACCCGGCCGAGCACCGTGTCTTCGTGGCGGATGATGCGCCGGGCCAGTTTCAGGGCCTGGTAGCACTCGTCGGCCTGGGCGGCGGCCAAGGCGCGGTCCAGGATTTCCCGCGCGAGGGCGGAGCTGGTGGCGGCCTTGAACCGTTCAATGAGGTCGTGGGCGGAGGCGAGGCCTTGTTCGCGTTCGTCGTCCGTGCCGATGTAGGCGCATTGCAGGGCGAAGTAGATGCGCCGCGCCGGGCTGTCGGCCTCCTCTGGCGGCATGATCTGCTTGCCGAACAGGAAGCGCGCGTGCGCGGTAAGCTCGATGCGGGTTTTGGTCCGGAACCGGATCGGGGCGCCGTTGATGACCATGACCTCGCCCTGGCGTAGTTCGAGAATTAGATTGGACACCGTGGGTTCCCCAAGTTGCACTCTGTGAAAAGGTCCGGCGGCGGCAGGACCGCCGCCGGGTCAGTGTTTACTTGAACAGGCTCAGCAGGCTTTGCGGGGCCTGGTTGGCAAGCGAGAGCGCCTGCGTTCCGAGCTGCTGCCTGATCTGCAGAGCCTGCAACTGCGCAGACTCCTTGGCCAAGTCCGCGTCCACCAAAGCGCCGAGACCGGCGTTCAGGCTGTCGATCTTGCCGGTGTTCTGCTTGATCGTAGCGTCTAGGAACTTGGAGTTGGCGCCAGCCTTGCCCAAGTTGTCCGACACGCCAGTCTGGACCACTGCAAACGACCCTGCGCCAGCAGTGCTGAGCGCCGTTGCCGCGGCAGCCTGTTCGCCGCCGGGGGTAGCACTTGCGGCGTAAGCGCCCCCAGTAAACGTTCCGCCAACCAGTCCCGCGAGCGCGCTGGCCAACCCTTGGCTGTCGCTACCTTGCAGCTTGCTCGTAGTCCCGGCCTCGCTGTTGATGATGGTCTTGTCCAGAGACGCAGCGGTTGCTCCTCCGTTCGTTTTGCCCAGAAGGCTCTGGCCATTGTAGCTTGCGCCATCGACCTGAGCTGCGACCCGCGTTACCAAGGCGCCGTAGTCTTTCAAAGCCGCGTCCCGCACCTTCGTGTCGGTGACTTCGTTGCCGATCACCACGAGAAGCTTCCTCGCGTTGCCCAGCTCTTCCGAAAGGCCCCCCAAGGCTTTTTCCGTAACGTCGGCCAAGCCCTTCACGTTGCCGAGCTGCTGGTTCGCGGTCGTGAGCACGCCAACGTCCGAACGGACCCGTTCGGCCACGGCGAACGTGCCGCCGTCGTCGGACGCATCGGCGACCCGGAGGCCGGTGCTGATGCGCTTCTGCGTCGCCGCCAAGTCTGTCGTAGTGTTGTTCAAGGAACGGAGCGCAACTTGCGCGCCGATGTTGGTGTTTACGGAGTTCAAGGGAGCCTGTTGCACAATCGCCTTCGGGAACGTCGGGATGGCGTGTTCTGGTGCGTT
>CAXTCN010000010.1:0-94028 GCA_964242575.1 uncultured Acetobacteraceae bacterium
CCGCTCTGCGCATAGCCTCGCTCACGCCAACTCGTAGGGGAGGTTGAGCAGCTACAAGCGCGCGATAACCGATAGTTTGCGTGATCCGTTGTCTGCTCAGTTCCGCGACGTCAGGGTGACCGGTAATTGTGACGGGATTAAGTACGTTACTGGGTGGGCTAATGCAAAAAATGGATATGGCGGTTATGCCGGGTTCATGATCTTTGTAACTCGAATTGAAGGCAATAAAGCCGTAGTGATGCAAGGTAGCGGACGGGCTTATGCCACAGATACCGAATTCAAAACAGCAGCGATCTGCCGGGGAGACGCAATCAAATAGAGGCTTCATGAGGCATGAACAGAGCGTTGCTTATCGGGTCTATCCGGTTTTGGCGTAGATCATTGCCATGATACCTGGTAGACTGATGTCGGCTATTGACAGTCGGTCAAATCGCTGGCGTCGAGCGAGAAAGCATAACGCCCCGTCCCCTTAACCTCCACATTGCGAACGGTGCAAACCCGGTTCTTGTAGCCGAGCTTCACGTCATACCGGCCAGAAGTGATGCCTTTCAGCACCAGCCGCTCGTTGTGGTCCACCTCGTTGTCGTCGTCGTTGGCGCACTGGTTCGGCCCATACGCCGTGGTGCCGGCCGGCGCCATCGTCAGCGTTTTCACGGTCTCGTTCGTGGTGTTCCAAAACCGCATCGGGTCCGCGGCCATGGCCGGCTGCGACAAGCCGCATAGGCCGGCAAGCAGTATGGCCCTACGCATGGCTCATCCCCGAAGCTGCTGCGCATGGTGCGCGATGTGGTCGGCCATGAACGTCTGGATGAACCAGTAGCTATGGTCGTAGCCCTCCTGCCGCCGCAGCGTCAGTTGTTGCCCGGACACAGCCGCAGCCGCCTCCAGCGCGTCCGGATGCAGTTGCTGGTCCAGGAACTGGTCCGCCGTGCCCTGGTCCACCAGGATCGGCCCGGGATACGCCTGCTCCGTCATCAGCAGGCTCGCGTCCCACCGCTCCCAAGCCGCCCGGTCCGGGCCGAGGTAGTTGGAGAACGCCTTTTCCCCCCATGGCACCGCCACCGGGTTGGCGATTGGCGCGAACGCGGACACGGAATGCCACCGCGCCGGGTCCCGCAGCGCCGTCACCAACGCGCCGTGCCCGCCCATGGAGTGTCCGAACACGCCGCGCCGCTCGGCACTGACCGGAAAACCCGTCTCGATCAACGCCGGCAGCTCCTGGGTCACGTACTGCGCCATGCGGTAGTGCCCGGACCACGGCGCGGCCGTCGCGTCGAGGTAGAACCCGGCGCCGGTGCCGAAGTCCCACCCGTCATCCTCGCCCGGCAACCCGGCGCCGCGCGGGCTGGTGTCCGGGCACACCAGCACCAGCCCATGTTCCGCCGCCAGCCGTTGCGCGCCGCCCTTGATGGCAAACGTCTCCTCCGTGCAGGTCAGGCCAGCGAGGTAGTACAACGCCGGGCACGGACTATTCGCAGCCTGGGGCGGCACATACACGCCGAAGCGCATTTCCGTCCCGGTTGCCGTGGACTGGTGGCTGTAGAAGCCCATGGTGCCGCCGAAGCACTTGTTCTGGCTGCGAGTTTCCACGGATTAGGACACTGGCTCGCTGAAGTGCATCGTCGGTTTGATGGGGGTGAAGTTCGGGATGTCCGCGAAAATCTCCTTCCCGTGCGCCGCTGCCGCCGCCTTGAAGGCGTCCATGGAGCTGAACGTCAGCAGCGTCGTCACAACGTTGGCCGCTGGCGTCCCATCCGGCCCCGGCACGCCGCGCAGCACTTGCGTGCCCTGCAGGCCCATCGGCTCCCACAGGCGATGCACCAGGGGCATGTGCGTCTGCATGTAATAGGCGTGGTCAAACGTTCCGCCCTCGGCGGAATACATCACGGCGATCACTGACACTTGCTTCCACCCGGCTGTTCTGCCGCGCATGATACCGGGGCCGCCCCGCAAGGGAAGGCCCCTCACGGGAATGGGTTGCAGACAGTCCCGGCGCATCCGTCTCCACGTTCTGCCTTGTCGGGAAATCGCCGATTGATCTCTCTCGACTTTCAGGCGTTAAGCCTCATCTCCACCAGGGACACACAATAATATGCTGAAATACGGGGGAATGATGCGGTATGCGGCAGCAGTCATTGCGGCAGTCTTGGTTTGGCCGGTCTTGGCCCGGGCAGAGGGCGATCCGGCCGCCGGCAAGACAGTGTTCAACAAGTGCGCCGCCTGTCACTCAATCAAGCCGGGCGAGAACAAGATCGGGCCGAGCATGCACGGCATCGTTGGCCGCCCGTCGCATAGCGTCGAAGGTTTCAACTACTCGGAGCCGATGAAGGCTTACTCGGTGACGTGGGACCAGCCGACGCTGGACGCCTACCTGGTCAATCCGCGCGCCACGGTGCCGGGGACCAAGATGATTTTCGCCGGCCTGAAGTCGGAAACCGAGCGCGCCAACCTCATCGCCTACCTCGAAACGCTCAAGTAAGCTGTGCGGCGACGCGGGCACCCTCCTGGATTCCGCGTCGCCGGCTAGCAGGAGGTATCACCAGCTCCCGCAGCACCCGCGCCGGCCCGGTCGACAGCACCAGAATACGGTCCGCTAGCGACGCCGCTTCCGCCATGTCATGCGTCACCAGGATCGCGGCGCACCGCCGGGTCTGCCAGGCTGTGACCAGCACGCCCCGTCCTTGCTCGGCCATCGCCGGGTCGAGCGACACGAACGGCTCATCCAGCAACAGCAGCGCCGGCTGCACTGCAAACGCCCGGGCGATGGCCGCCCGCCGTGCCATCCCGAGCGACAGCGCCGGCGGATACAGGTCTGCATAGGGTGCCAGGCCCAGCAGCGCGACCAAAGCCTCGGCCGCTTCGGAGTCAGGCGGCCGGACCAGCGCGATGTTCTGCCGCACCGTGCGCCAAGGCAGCAGCCGCGGCTCCTGGAACACCGTGCCAATCCGCGGCGCAGCCGTGCCCTGCCACTTGATGTGCCCGCTGAACGCCCGGTCTAGCCCGCCAATCAGGCGCAGCAACGTCGTTTTCCCGCAGCCGGACGGCCCAGCCAGCGCCACGATCTCCCCGTCCGCCAGCGTGAACCGCAAATTTTCCAGCACGGTCCGTGACGCGCCGTTGGATTGCACGGCCTTCTGCGCGATGTGCACATCCAGCATGACCGTGCCAGCGCCGGCAGCGGTCAAGGCCGCCACCGGTTGGCCCGGCGCTCCAGCGGCTGCAACGCCACCCACTCGATCAGTTGCACCACGACAATGAACGCCAGCGTGTAGGCCAGGATGCCGGTCACGTCGAATAGCTGGAAATATACCTGGATTTGGAATCCCACGCCGTCGCTGCGCCCCAGCAACTCCGCCACCAGCACGATTTTCCAAATTAATGCCAACCCGGACCGTGCCGCGCCGAACAAGTAGGGGTAAAGCTGTGGCAGCACCACATGGCGCAGCACCGTCGCGCGGGACATGCGGAAGCTGTATCCCATGTCAATCAACCCCTGGTCCAGCGCCCGTGCGCCCTCCCGCACCGTGACCGCCGTGGTTGGCAGCTTGTTCAGCGCGACCGCTGCAATGGCAGTGGTCTCGCTCAACCCGAACCACACATAGATCAGCACGATCCCCACCAGCGCTGGCAGGTTCAGCAGCACCGTCAGCACGCTGTCGAGCGCGCGGTCAATCCGCCGGTAACGCCCCATCAGCACGCCCAGCACCGTGCCCAGCACCATCGCCAGCGCGAATGCTGCGGCGACCCGGCCCAACGTGACGCCCAGGTTGCGCGCCAACTGGCCGGACCGCGCCTCCGCCGCCAATGCCAGCAGCACCTTGGACGCCGGCGGCACCAGCCGATTGCCCAACAGTTGCGCCACCGCCTCCCACAGCACGAACAGCACGACGACCGGCGCCAGCCGGGTCAGGACCTGCCGGGTCACGCCATTGGCCTATGCGGCGCGCCAGAACGTCCCGGGCGCCAATCGCGTCGCAGGTCCCACGAGCGCCGGGCCGCCGATGGCCGCGAGCACGTCATACAACCGCCCCGCCGCCCCCTGCGTCGCCGCGTCCCAAGCGCCCGGAACGCCGCGCCGGTACCAGGTCCGCAACGCCGCCAGTTCCGCCTGCCCGGCCGCTCCGGTCAACGGCGCGATCCGCTGCCACTCCTCGTCCGATGCGCCGAGGATCGCCCGAGCCTGCTGCATCGCTTTGAGGAAGCCTTCCACCGCCTGCGGCTCCCGCGCGGCCCAGGCGTCCGAGAACACGTAGCCCAGCATCGGCACCCCGGGCGGCAGGCCCAGCGCCTCCACCACATCCTCCATCGCCAGCACCCGGCGCATACCGAGCGACTCCGCCTTCGCCGCGAACGGCCAGTAGGTCAGCACCGCATCGAGCCGCCCGGCCGCCAACTGTTCCGCCAGCAGCGGCGGCGGCCCGAACTCCTTGGTGACCCGGGCGTCCAGGTCCAGCCCGAATGCCTGCTGCGCGTAGGCCCGCAGCATGAGCCAGCTTTTGTCCAACGGACTGCCCGCGATCCCCAGCCGGCGGCCAGCCAGGTCCGCCGCCGTCCGGATGGTGGACCCCGCCGGCGTCACCACCGCGCCCAGCGCCGCGGAGCTGGGCGCGAACGTCCAATCTGCGCCGGACGCACGCTGCCGGGATACCCAAATCCAGTCCTGCACCACGGTATCGACCCGCCCAGCCTGCAACGCGACCTGCGTCGCCTGCGCGGCCGCGAACTCGACTGGTGTCACATTCACCCCGGCGGCGGCGTCCAGCCCATGGGCGCGCATCACGTCCAGCTCCCAGGCGACGCTGCCGAACCGCAGCGTGCCGACCCGGATGGTGGGCACGCCCCACGCCGTTGCCGGCACGACGGCCAGCACGGGTGACAGCAGCACGGCGCGCCGATGGATCAGCATTGGCCCTCCCCGGCCGTGGACGTTGAGCCATGCACGCGCTTGCACCCCCCGCTTGTCAATCGCGGAACAGGCGCTCGTTCAGCAGGTAGCGCAGCCCGCGCGACCAGGACTCGTCGGTGTTGCCGCGGATGTCCACGCTGTCCGCCTTGATGACCTTCCCAGTGTTGGCGTCCTCAATCACCAAATTCACGTTCAGGATCAGGTTGCTGACCTTCTGCACCCAGCCATACGCCGCGAACTCGCCGCCGAGCTGCCGGGCCAGCTCCAACTCGCAGCCGTTGCAGCCACGGATGGAATCAACCCGCGCCAGCCGCTCGCGCACCGGCTCGACACTGAGCACGGTGTAGCGGTTGTTCGCACCCAACCCCTCCCGCAACTGCGCCGACAGCCGGTCGAGGCGCGCAAGCTCCTCCGGGGTGTTGGAGACGCCGGACGTGTTGTTGAACGCGAAGTCGAACACCGCGATCCGCGGCTGTTCCGCCGCCGCCGGCATCGCAAATAGGATACAAAGCGCCATCGGCCGCAACATGGACGCATCCTCGCATAAGGGCTGACATTCACGCCGAGCCGCACCATTATTCCTTCTTACTTTGGCGCAATGCACGCCGCTGTCGAGGGAGGAAATGGGGGATGCGGGCCAGTTGCGCTCCAGTTGCGCTGTTGCTGGCAATCCTGGCCAGCGTGGCGGCACAGGCAGCCGTGGTCGATGTCGGCTACCTGGCTTATCTTCCCAAGCGCACGACGCCGTTGACGCTGCTCGATCCTCCGCTGACCGACGAGGGGGTGCAGGGCGCGCGGGTGGCGCTGGCGGACAACCAGACAACCGGGCAGTTCACCCAGCAGAAGTTCGCCTTGCACGAGGCCGTGCGCCCAGACGAGGACGCGGTCCTTGCCGCGGCGCGGGAGATGCTGGCGGCGGGCCGCCGCATCCTCGTCACCGACTTGCCGGCACCGCTGCTGCAACGGGTCGCGGACCTGCCGGAGGCGCAGGATGCGGTGCTGCTGGACGCCACCAGCGAGGACGACAGCCTGCGCGGCGCTGGGTGCCGGGCGCGCGTGCTGCACCTGCTGCCCAGTCACGCCATGCGGGCGGACGCGCTGATGCAGTTCCTTGCGGTCAAGCGCTGGCGCAACATCCTGCTGGTGCCCGGACGTCACGACGCCGACCGCGCTTATGCCGAGGCGCTGCGCCGTTCCGCCCGCAAGTTCCAGTTGCGCATCGTCGCCGACAAGCCCTGGACCTTCGAACCCGGCGCGCAACGTACCGACACCGGACACGTCTCCATTGCCGCCGAGGTCGCGCGCTTCACCCAGGGCCTCAGCTACGACGTGCTAGTGGTGGCGGACAGCGCCAACGAGTTCGGCGACGACCTGGCCTACCGCACGACCGAGCCGCGGCCCGTCGCCGGCAGCCACGGCCTGGTCCCCACCGCATGGGCCCGCCCGTTCGAGCAGTGGGGCGCGACGCAACTCCAGCTCCGCTTCCAAAAGGCCGCCGGCCGCTGGATGACCGCGCGCGACTACGGCGCATGGATGGCGGTCCGCGCCGTGGGCGAGGCCGCGACCCGCAGCCGCAGCACCGACGCCATGACCATCGCCAACTACCTGCGCAGCCCCCGCTTCGAGCTGGCGGCGTTCAAGGGCGCACGCCTCACCTTCCGCGCCTGGGACGGGCAACTGCGCCAGCCGGTGCTGCTGGCGGACACGCGCAGCCTGGTGTCCGTAAGCCCGCAGCCCGGCTACCTGCATCAAGCCTCCGAGCTCGACACGCTCGGCATCGACCAGCCGGAGACCGCATGCCGCATGTAGCCCCCGCCGCCGCGCTCGCTCTCGCCGCCTTCCTGCTCGGCGTCGGCGCGGCTCGGGCCGAACGGCTGTTCGTGTCCAATGAAAAGGACAACACGATCACCGTGATCGACGCCGGCACGCTTGAGGTCACGAAGACGGTAAAGGTCGGTGACCGTCCGCGCGGCATCTTGCTGTCGAAGGACGGCAAAAGCCTGTATGTCTGCACCAGCGACAGCGACCATATTGAAGTCGTGGACCTCGCGACCCTCACCGTCACTCACACGCTGCCGAGCGGCCCAGACCCTGAGCTGTTCGCTTTGAGCCCAGATGGCACGACGCTCTATGTCGCCAACGAGAACGACAACTTGGTGACCATCGTCGACATCGGCGGTGCCCGGATCGTGACCGAAATCCCGGTCGGCACGGAGCCGGAGGGCATGGGCCTCAGCCCGGACGGCAAGGTTTTGGTCAACACGTCCGAAACCACCAACATGGCGCACTTCATCGATACCGCCACGCGCCAGATCACCGACAACGTCCTAGTCGGCACCCGGCCGCGGGTGGCGCAGTTCACGCCGGATGGCGCCAGCGTCTGGGTGTCGGCGGAAATCGGCGGCACCGTCTCGGTGATCGACGCACGGACCCGCGCCGTCACGCATACCATCGAGTTCGCTATTCCGGGCGTGCCAGCCGAAAGCATCCAGCCGGTCGGCATCGCCCTCACGCCGGACCAGTCCTTGGCATTCGTGGCGCTCGGCCCGGCCAACCGCGTGGCCGTGGTGGACGCCAAGACGTTCGAGGTGAAACGCTATTTGCTGGTCGGCCAACGGGTCTGGAACCTGGTTTTCTCCGGCGACGGCAAGCGCCTGTTCACCACCAACGGCGTCAGCAACGACATGTCCGTGATCGACGTCGCCGCCATGCGGGTGACCAAGTCCGTGCCGGTCGGACGGCTGCCCTGGGGCATCGTGGTGGCGCCCTGATGCCAGACGCTGGCCTTGCCATCCCTGCGGCGCTCGAAGTGACGGGCCTTAGCCATCGCTTCGGCGCGCGTACGGTCCTGGACGGCGTCAGCTTCACCGTGGCGCCCGGCAGCTTCACGGTCCTGCTGGGTCCGAATGGCGCTGGCAAGACCACGTTGTTCGCGCTGATCACCCGGCTGTATCACGCTAGCCAAGGCCGCATCGCCGCGTTCGGCCAGGACTTCCGCACCAGCCCGTCGAAGGCCCTCGCACGCATGGGCGTCGTGTTCCAGCAACCGACGCTCGACCTCGACCTGACTGTGGAACAGAACCTTGCCTACCACGCGACCCTGCATGGCATGGCGCACGCCGACGCCTCCAAACGGATCGCCGCGGAGCTGGGCCGCGTCAACCTGTCCGAGCGGGCACGGGACCGGGTGCGGCTGCTGTCGGGCGGACAGAAGCGCCGGGTCGAGCTGGCGCGCGCCCTCGTGCACGACCCGGCCCTGCTGCTGCTGGATGAGCCGACCGCCGGGCTTGACTTGGAAAGCCGCCGGTTCCTGCTGGACCACGTGCGCCGACTTTGCTCCGAACAGGGCTTGGCCGTGCTGTGGGCCACCCACTTGATCGAGGAGGCCGGCGCGGACGCCGACGTCGTTGTGCTGCATTGTGGCCGCGTGCTGGCCCAGGGTCCGGCGTCCGACGTCATTGCCCAGGGTGGCGCATCCGGGTTGCAGGACGCCTTCGAGCGCTTGACGGCGACGCCGACATGAGCGCAACCGGCATGGCCACGGCCAGCCGTGCCCGCATCGGTCCGGCCGGCTACGCTCGCTGCCTCGGCGGCATCGTCCGGCGCGAGGGGCTGCGCTGGGTGCATCAGCGGGGTCGGTTCGTCTCGGCGTTGGTCCGCCCCCTGGTGTGGCTCGCGATCTTCGCCGCCGGTTTCCGCTTCGTGCTCGGCGTCTCGATCATACCGCCTTACGAAACCTACATTCCTTACGAAGTCTACATTGCCCCCGGCCTGATCGCGATGATCCAACTGTTCAACGGCATGCAAAGCTCGCTTTCCATGGTCTATGACCGGGAGATGGGCAGCATGAAGACCTTGATGGTCAGCCCATTCCCGCGCTGGTTCCTGTTACTGTCGAAGCTGCTGGCCGGCGTCGTGGTGTCGGTGGTGCAGGCCTACATCTTCCTGATGATCGCGCTGTTCTGGGAGATCGAGCCGCCGCTTATTGGTTATTTTGCGGTGTTGCCAGCCTTGGTGCTGTCCGGGCTGATGCTGGGCGCGCTGGGCTTGGTGCTGTCATCGCTGATACGCCAGTTGGAGAACTTCGCCGGCGTGATGAATTTCGTGATTTTCCCAATGTTCTTCGCGTCCTCGGCGCTTTACCCGCTATGGCGTGTGAAAGAATCCAGCCTTACCCTGTGGTGGGTCTGCACGCTGAACCCGTTCACGTCCGCGACTGAGCTGACTAGGTTCGCCTTGTATGGCCGGGTCGATTGGGTGGCCGCTGCGGTCGTGGTCGGTTGCACGGTGCTGTTCATGGCTGCGGCCGTGGTGGGATACGACCCTGGCCGGGGCTTGATTGCGCGAAAGGTGGCTGCGGAATGATCCGACAGGCGTTGGTGGGCCTAATACCAGCCGCCCTAACGAATGACCGGTTTTTGGAGGCTAGAATGGATGCGCTACGTGCAGCGTCCCAATACCCGGACCGGTCAGTAGTCAGGGCGCTTGGTATAAGCGCCGTGCTGCTCTGTGCCGCCGGGCCGCCGAGCGCAGACGCGGACTGGCCGTGCGTGCAGCGGCTGATGCCCGTCATCACCGCCGGCAGCCTGTGGAACGGTCCTGAGGCCACAGGCGACTGGCGCGCCGACCCAGCCGTCGCCGCACTGGTGGAGGCGGTGGCGCAGCGCACGCAGCCCGTTGAGACCGGCATCGCGCGCCTTAAGCAATATGCCGTAACGGTGCCGCAAGCCGACCGCCCGGCACGGCTCGCGCAGGTGTTCGCCGGTTTGCTGGACCAAACCAACCAGCAACGGACTCAAACGATCGAGCGCATCCGCGCCATGGCCCGGCGGCAGAGTGCCCTAGCGGAAGCGACATCCCGCATCACCGCGGAACAGCGAGCCTTGCCTGCCACGACACCCGCTGATGACCGTGACGAAGTCACCAACCGTCGCGCGCTGATGATCCGCGAATACGAGTCGATTGGCCGCACCCTTCGTTACTCGTGCGAAGTGCCGGTGCAGCTTGAGACCCAGCTTGGACGGTTCGTGCAAGTCCTGCAAGCGAGCTTGCCGAACTAGCGCTCAGTCGAACGCCTCGGGAGCGGCATCCTGCAACGGCAGTCCAGCTACTTCCCACCCATCGACCCCCTCCGGATACCAGGCTGCCCGGATGCCATAACTTGCCGCCCGCTTGGCCGCATTCCAGCTCATCCAGCAATCATTAAGGCAGAAGAACACCACCAACCGGTTTGGAGCCGCGACCTGCGCCAACCGGGCCTGGAACTTGGCCTCCACCTCTGGCGCAAGCCCGCCGCGCCCAACCTCGGGCCACCACAGGCTGCCAGGCAAAGTCCGGTGGCGTAGCGGGAGCCAGGGCGTCCCAGGACGCATCCCGTCCGGCCGCCGAGGCGCCGGCAGCACGTCGATCAGCACCGCTCCGCCCCGCTCGACCAGCTCGCGCATGTCGGCCAATCGCATGATAGTGGCGCCCGGCACGATGTCCGGCACCGGCGCCCGGTACTCATCCATTCGGTACCCGTCCGGTACAGGAACCCCAGCCTCAGCCAAAGCAGGCAAGCTGATGCAGAGCGCCAGCCCAAGGGCATAAAGCCTCATTGCCGGGCGGGGTTGCCCGCCGGGTTTTTGGCGTCGTCGAATGTTGGCAAGCCGTACTCCGCCAGCACCGCGGCGATCTCGGGCTTATGCCGGCCTATGGCTTGGTTGATGCGCCGGCGCCATTCCGGCTCGTTGGCCCGCACGCCCATCGCAATCCGATAGTCCAGCCGCGCCGCATCCGCCTCCGGCTCAATGAACGCGGCCGTAAGCGGCAGCTTGTCATGCGAGATCGCAAACCCGGCCAGAGGACCCCAAACCAAGGCCACGTCAATCTCGTTGTTGGCAAGGTCCTGCAGCATGGCTTGGGCTGGATTGTTGTAGCGGGTGTCTGCCGCTAGCGAGTAAGCACGCACCCCGACCATTAGGTTATGCCGTAATAACAAATCGCTAGGCGGTGTCGCCGCAACGATGCCGAAGCGCTTGCGAGCTAATGCCGGGTCACCGACCGAGCGAGCCTGTATGCCGTCGGCAGTGCGGGTTACGATCATGTAGCCGGTATGGTAATACGGGTTGGTGGTGTCCATGACGGTGTCGCCGGACACTGCTCCCATGACCAAATCGCACTCACGCGCTCCAAGCGTGTTCCGAACGAACCCGATTACTTGGGGGAACCACACGTAAGTGACTGGCAAGCCAAGATCAGCGCCAATAATCTCGGCGATGCGGTTCTCAAACCCCTCCCGCCGATTGTTGGAGAACGGGAGGTTGTTCGGATCGGCGCACACCCGCAACTCAGTGCGGGAAATCAACTCGGCCTTCTGTGCCTGTGCCGCGCCGCTAAACCCGGCGACCAGGCCGCCTAGGATCGCAACGGCAACCCACCTAGCCATCATCGGACAGACGCTTTGGCCGGCCACGCGGCAGCTTGTCATCCGACCGGGCTTTCAAGTAGCCGTAGATATCGTCAATGTAGAGTGCGACATCCTCGGTGGTGCCAAATGCAGGCATGACGTTGTTGCTGGTCTTGTTGACGTTTTGCCGGCCATTGATGATGACGTCGACAAATTGCTCGTAGTTGAGGTTCTTCAAGCTCTCAGTCAAGCTAGGCGCATAGGAACTGCCAGCACCATCTGGGCCATGGCAGCGATGGCAAGACTCGCCGTAGCGGCGGTAGCCATTGAATGTATGCTGGTCCACCCGGCCATTTTCGACCACGTAAACCGGATCATTTTCCGCCCGAGCCTCACGCGAAACCCCAGACCCTAATGCCAGAGCAGTGCAGACGACGCCGGACAACGCCAGCAGGGTTTTATAACGCATCACGCGAGTGTCTCCAAAAGCTGGCTGCGGCCATGCCGGTCGGCATGGCCGCAGCGCATCAGGCCAGTGTTATTCGAGGCCGAACACCGTCATCACCCCACCCAACTGGGTGTAGTTCGACAGTTGTTTGTAAGCGCCAACCGCCCCCAAACCGTCCGTGTCGGTGCTGAGGCCTGCCGCCATGCCGATCCCAGCCCAGCCGCCGACGCCCGACAGCACGACAACGAACTGCTTGCCGCCGTGCTGGTATGTCGTGACGTTGCCGATGATGCCCGACGGGGTTTTATACTTGTACAGTTCCTTGCCGGTCTTGATGTCGACCGCTTTCAGGTAGCCATCAAGCGTGCCGTAGAACACGATGTCGCCTGCGGTCGCGAGCGCTCCAGACCACACCGAGAACGTCTCCGGGTTCGACCAAACAATCTTGCCGGTGCCAGCGTCCCACGCGATGAAGTTGCCCAGGTTGGTCTCACCCTTGGGCGGATACATCGAGAGCGTCGCGCCGACATACGGCTGGCCTGCAGTGTAGGACACCTTGAACGGCTCATAGTCCATGCAGACGTGGTTGGTCGGCACGTAGAACAAGCCAGTCTTTGGCGAGAACGCCGCCGGTTGCTGGTCCTTGGAGCCAAGCGCCGCCGGGCAGATGTTGCGGGTATTCTTATCCTCACCGTTGGCCTTCGGGGAGTACTGCGCCACAACCTGCGGACGACCAGTCTGCATGTCGATGTGCGTAGCCCAGTTTACGGCCGGGTCGAATTTCTCGGCCACCAGCAGCTCGCCCGTCTCGCGGTTTAGCGTATAGCCGAAACCGTTGCGGTCGAAGTGCACGAGCGCCTTGGTCGGCTTTCCCTTTACGGTGATGTCGGCCAGGATCATCTCGTTGACGCCGTCGTAGTCCCACTCGTCGTGCGGGGTCATCTGGTAGGCCCACTTCGCCATGCCGGTGTCCGCATCACGAGCAAAAATGGTCATCGACCACTTGTTGTCGCCTGGGCGCTGCACTGGGTTCCAGGTGCTCGGGTTGCCCGTGCCATAATAAATCAGGTTCAAGGCAGGATCGTAGGAGTACCAGCCCCATGTGCTGCCGCCCCCGGTCTTCCATTGGTCACCTTGCCAACTGCTGAGGGACGAGTCCTTGCCGATCGGCTTACCCATAACGGTGGTCTTGACCGGATCAACCAGAAGCTGCTCATCCGGACCAACCGAGTAGGCGTTCCAGGCGAGCGATCCATCCTTCAAGTTGTAAGCCGTAAGCCGCCCCTGCGTGCCGAATTCGCCGCCGCTGATGCCGACATAGACTTTATCTTTTACGATCATGGGCGCCATGGTCATGGTCTCACCCTTGGCGGGGTCGCCATTCTTGACGTGCCACAGCTCCTTGCCGGTCTTGGCGTCAAGCGCCACGACAGTCGCGTCAGCCTGGTTCAGGATGATTTTGCCGTCACCATAAGCAACGCCGCGGTTCACCGTGTCGCAGCACATGACCGCGATGACGCTCGGGTCCTGGCGCGGCTCGTACTTCCACAGGATCTTGCCGCTATCGTTCAAGTCGAGCGCGAACACGTTGTTTGGGAACGGCGTGTGCACGTACATCGTGTCGCCAATGATAAGCGGCCCGCCCTCGTGCCCGCGCAGCACGCCGGTTGAGAACGACCAAACCGGGCGCAACTTCGAGGCGTTGGTGGCATTGATCTGGTCCAGGGCGCTGTAGCGCTGGTTCTGGTAGTTGCCCGTCGGCATGACCCACTGCTTGGCGTCCTGCGACATGCGGTTCAGCTCTTCATTGGCCGAGACCGGCCCGATGCCAGCCACACCCATCATTACGGTGCAGCCAAGCAAGATCGTCTTCGTAAGTCTCACGTCCGTTCCCTCCTAATGTGGCCGGATTGCCGGCCGGGTCACTCGCCGTTCAGGCGCTATCTACGCATCACCGCCCAGGGAATGTATGGCTGGCTGTCCAGACTGCCCTGTGTGGAGCATATGCAGGTGCCTTGAAAACCCACAAGATACAATATGTCCAAAAAACCTCATCGGACCGCTCACGCAATGCCATACTGCACTGCAACATGAAATCTTATGTGCCGCAGTATTTGGATTAAGGGCTGGAATTGCTCACATAGTGCGATAGTGTCCGCCGCGACCCCTACAGGAGAACCGAGTTGGACGTCCGCGCCGCGATTGCCTTGGAAGCCGGAAAGCCATTGACCATCGATACGGTGCAGCTCGAAGGCCCGAAGGAAGGCGAGGTGCTGGTCGAGGTGAAGGCGACCGGCATCTGCCACACCGACAAGTTCACCCTGTCGGGCGATGACCCGGAAGGCATGTTCCCCGCCATCCTGGGCCATGAGGGCGCCGGCATCGTCGTGGACGTCGGACCCGGCGTGCGCAGCCTGAAAAAGGGCGACCACGTCATCCCGCTCTATACTCCCGAGTGCCGCGAGTGCGACTACTGCCTCAGCCGTAAAACCAACCTGTGCCAGAAAATCCGCGTGACCCAGGGCCGCGGCGTGATGCCGGACGGCACCAGCCGGTTCAGCTACCAGGGCAAGCCCGTGCTGCACTACATGGGCTGCTCGACGTTCGCGAACTTCACCGTCCTGCCGGAAATTGCCCTGGCCAAAGTGCGGGAGGACGCGCCGTTCGAGAAAATCTGCTACATCGGCTGCGGCGTCACCACCGGCGTCGGCGCGGTGATCTTCACCGCCAAGGTGCAGCCCGGCGACAACGTGGTGGTGTTCGGCTTGGGTGGCATCGGCCTCAACGTCGTGCAAGGCGCGAAGCTGGCAGGTGCCGACATGATCGTGGGCGTGGACATAAACCCCAGCCGCAAGGAATTGGCTGAGAAGTTCGGCATGACCCACTTCGTGAACCCGAAGGAGGTCGGTGGCGACATCGTGCCGCATCTGGTGGAGCTCACCAAGGGCGGCGCGGACCACAGCTTCGAGTGCGTCGGCAACGCGACCCTCATGCGCCAGGCGCTGGAATGCGCGCACAAGGGTTGGGGTAAAAGCACCATCATCGGCGTTGCCGGCGCGGGCGTGGAAATCAGCACCCGGCCGTTCCAACTGGTGACCGGCCGGGTATGGCAGGGCAGCGCGTTCGGCGGCGCCCGCGGACGCACGGACGTGCCGCGGATCGTCGATTGGTACATGGAAGGCAAGATCAATATCGACGACCTAATCACTCACGTCTTGCCGCTTGAGCAGATCAACGAGGGCTTTGACCTCATGACCCGCGGCGAGAGCATCCGCAGCGTCGTGAAGTACTAGGCCGGGCGGTTACGCTGGGCTCTCGCGGGGGGTGTCCACCTCGCAGCGCCAGCCCTTCAGTCGGTAGGCGGGATGAGACTGAATATAGGCCTGGGCCACGTTCTGCGCGCGCATTGTGCATTCGATGGCGCTGCCCACGTGGTCCAGCGCCTCCCGGCGCTCCAGGCACCGGTCCGGCGCGTTGGATAGGCAGTAAACGAGGATCAACTCAATCATGGCATCCGCTCCAAACCGTTTGACAATGGCGCACCTCGCAGCCGGGCTCGTCATTGCCTGCGCGAGCGCCGCCTCCGCCCAGGGAGCGGCCCCTACCGAGGACACCCGCCCGCTCAGCCCAGCGCAGGTCGTCTTGTTCGAGACGCCGCACCTTCGCAATGTCACCCGGACCGAGACGCTCGCATATGAGTTCGTGCGGGACGGCGCGGCTGGATTTACTGACAAGGTGGCGGTGCATGTCCGGCGCGTAAACCCTGACGGCAGCAAAGATGTCGCATTCGACTACCTGACCGGCCCGAACCGGGTGAAGTTCCCAGAGCTGGACCACTTTCGCGGCAACCCGCTGCTGATGTTGACGCTGGAGCGGGACACGGCGGCGATGAAGGACGCGCTCGGCTTGTCGACGCATTATTTCCGGAATAAGATCCGGGAAGGGTTCGTGAATGCAACAGTGTCCGAAGCGACGTTCATGTTGGACGGTAAGGCAGTTCCAGCACAGGCCGTGACCATCCGGCCGTTTGAAGGCGACCCCCGCTTGCAGCGGATAGCGTCGGTGCAGGCCAAGACCTACACATTCGTGTTTGCCGACGCGGTGCCCGGCACGCTTGCGGAAATCCGGATTGAGATGCCGGCTGATGGGCCGATGGCGGCCCCGCCGTTCGCTGAACGCACTGTCTTCAAGGGAGTGGAGCCATGATCCGCAGCGCCGTCGCGTTCGGCCTGCTGCTCAGCCTGCCGGCGCAGGCGCAGCAACGGCGCCCGGTCCACGATTATCCCACCGCAGCGCGCGCGGATTACGTGATCGGATGCATGGCGGGCAACAACTTCAAGCGCGAGTTCCTGGAGCGCTGCGCCTGCGGCATCGACACCATCGCCAACACCATGTCGTATGAGGATTACGAGACGGCGGAAACCATCCTGCGCATGCAGCAGGGCGGTCTTGGAAGCCGCGCGGCGATGTTTCGCGACACCCCGGTCGCCAAGGAAAAGACCGAGCAACTCAGCCGTGCGCAGGCGGAGGTCGCCCTCGCCTGCAACTGATTTAGCTGCGTCCCGCCAGTGCGAACTCCTGATGGAATGTCGCGCGGGTGCTATCCTGCATATCGACGCGCATCGGGCCCGGACCCTGCGGCCGGAAGCCGAAGGTGATGACCGGGTCCTCGCTCAATGAGATGTCCGCGTCCACATCCAATATGACATCGTTGCCATAGCGCACCGTCACGTCCTGGATGTATCGTGCCGGCACGAAATGACGGCTCACCTGGTCCATTTGCATCCCGTTGTTGTTGGGATGGCTGATAAGCAAATGAGCGGTGGCAGGCTCGCCCTCCACCAGCGCGCCCTCGCCTTCCAGGCGCAAGCGCATTTGGCCGAGCCGCGACATCGCGAGCTTGGCGTCTTTGGTGGACGGCGCCGAACAGCCGCCCGCCGCCTTTACATACCGCTCGGAGGCGAATAGCCGGCCATCCTCGGTCTCGGCCACGGCGTGCACCAGGGTGTACTGGTCCACCCGAACGCGGGTCTTGAGGCTGCGCGGGTCGGCAGCCGGGCCGAATTTGAAGGTGCCTGCCAGCGGCGACGGGTTGCCGTCCACCAGCAGCCAGACCGCGCGCACCTTGCCGCCTCCCGCTCCGCCGCCTGCGGAAAGGGAGATGCTGACCGGCACCAGCGCCGCGTCCAGCGCACGGACCGGCGCCTCTAGCGTAATGACTCCCGTGCCGTCGAGCACCGGACGTTCGCCGAACACGGCGCTTTTCAGCTCCTGCCACCGCGCGGCCCGGGCGGCCTCGTCCTCCTCGGCGGCGGCCGGCATGGCAGCGGCCAGCGTCACCGCAACGGCTAGGATTGCTGCTTTCATGCGCCTACTCCCATTCGAGTTCTTTGTACGCGGACGTGACATTGCGCCCGTTATAGTCGTCGAACAACGCCCATCGTTCCCGCTCCGACAGCCCGACAGTCGCAACCGCGGCCTCGATGTCGCCGCCACGGGCGATGATGGCCCGGGTCTCCCGCACCAGCACGCCAAGGTAACGCTCCTGTGCCAGCGCCGCCGCCGGCCAGGGCGCCGCCGCCGGACCGTGCCCCGGCACCGCCAGCCGCGCCGGCGTGTCCCGCAGCGCCTTGGTCTGCCCGAGCCAGCCCAGGATGCTGCCGTCCACCGCTGGCACCCGGTCCATGAACAACAGGTCCGCCAGCCAAAGCGTCGCGCTGCTGGGGTCCCAGACCGATACGTCGTTGTCGGTATGCCCGGTGCCGTGCGCCCGCACATGCAGGATGCGCCCCCCCAAATCGATCTGCGCGGTGTCCTCGACCAGCAACCCAGGCTTCGCGTAGTCGCCGGCGCCGTCCAGCCCCAACAGGTCGGCCAGGCGGTTGCGGTAGAACTCGCCGCGCTGCACCAGCGTGCCGCCCATGCGGGCATGGGCCACGAACAACGGACGGTCCGCCTCGAACGCCACGGCGCCGAACACGTGGTCCGGGTGCATGTGGGACATGATGACGTGGCTAATGGGCCGGTCCGTGACGGCGTCGATGCGCGCACGCAGGCGCTGGCCGTCAGCCTTGCCGCCGCCAGGGTCAATTACCGCGACGGACCGGTCACCGACAATGAAGCCGATATTGGCGATGGCATCTTCGTTCTCGGCGCTCGCGTCCTCGTGCACGCCTTGGCGGACGTGGATGCCTGGAGCGATCTCCGTGGTCGTGAATGCCGGTGCCGTATGGCCACGGGCTGGGAGCAGTGCTGCGGCGGCGGCCAGCAACAGTGCGTCCCGGCGGTTCACAACGCCGGGGCCGGCTGGCGTATGCGGCGATAAACCAGGTCTGGCGCCGGCGCGTCAGCATCCAGCACGGCCTCCGCCATCATGCCGTGGTCGGGCGACAGGGCGCAGGCCGGGTCAGTGGCGGAGGCGTCGCCGGTCAGCGCAAAGGCTTGGCAGCGGCAGCCGCCCCAGTCGATCTCCCGCCGGTCGCAGGACTGGCACGGCTCCGGCATCCAGCTTGTGCCGCGGAAGCGGTTGAAGCCGGGGTCGTCACGCCAGATCGCGCCAAGGCTCGTGGTGCGGACCGACGGGAAATTAAATCCGGGCAGCGTCTCCGCCGCATGGCACGGCAGCACCAGGCCGGCCGGGGTGATGTTCATGATCCGGCGTCCCCAACCGCCCATGCAGGCCTTGGGTCGTGCGGCGTAGTAGTCCGGCACCACGTAGTCGATGGTGATGCGGCCACGCAGCCGCTCCCGCGCCGCCTCCACCGCCGCATTGGCGACGTCAAGCTGCGCACGGGTCGGCATCAGCGCGGCGCGGTTCACCAGGCCCCAACCGTAGTACTGCACATGCGCGACCTCGATGCGGCTTGCGCCCAGCGTCTCGCCCAGCGCCAGCATGTCCCCGAGCCGGTCCAGGTTCTGCCGGTGCACGACGAAGTTCGCGGTCAGCGGCAGCCCGGCGTCACGGATTTGCTGTGCGACCATCAGCTTCTTGGCGTGCCCGCCACGGTAGCCGCCAATCCGGTCGCCGGACGCGGCCTCGGCGTCTTGGAAGCTTAGCTGCACATGGTCCAGCCCAGCATCCGCCAGCGCCGCAAGCTTCGGCGTGTCGAGCTGCACGCCGGAGGTAATCAGGTTGCTATACAGGCCACGCACCGCCGCATGGCGCACCAGCTCCAATAGGTCACGCCGGGCCGTTGGCTCCCCGCCGGAGAAGTGCACCTGCAACACGCCAAGCGCTGCCGCCTCGTCCAGCACGCGCAGCCATGTCGCGGTGTCGAGTTCGGTGGCAACCCGCTCCAGGTCAAGCGGGTTGGCGCAGTACGGGCACTGCAACGGGCAGCGGTGCGTCAGCTCGGCCAGCAACGCCAAGGGTGGCTCAAGGGGTCGGATGGCATTCATAGCCGGATTGCTCCTTTGTCGCTGAGGTCCCGCAGCATGGCGTCCACGTCGTTCGCAATCGCGTCCCGCGGCGCGGCGAACTTGGCAGCCAGCAGATCCACGATCTCTGGGACCGTGCGGACCCCGTCCACCAGTTGCAGCACCTCAACGCCCGGGCCATCCAGCAGGAACAGCCGCTCGGGCGCCAGCACGACCCAAGCGCCGCGCACCTCGTCATGGCGCAGCCGGAAACCGCGGTTGAACGCCGGAACCGCGAGCGCCGTGTCGGTCACGCGGGCACGAACGCGCCGGGCGGGACGCGGCCGGGTTCGACGTAGGCATAGTGCAGCGCATCAAGCTGGGACCACAGCACGTCGCACTTGAAGCGCAGCGCCGCCAGCACGCTTTCCTGCAATGCGCGGGTGCGGGCGTGCTCGTCGATGTACGCCAGCGCGAAATCCACGTCCTTCGGTGCCTGCGTCAGCCGTGGCGTGAAGTAGGCCAGGGTGTCCTGGGTCACGAAGGGGTAGTGCGCCAACATGCCCGAGACGCGCTCGGCGATGATTGTCGGCGAGAACATCTCGGTCAACGAAGACGCGACCGCCTCCAGAATGGAACGGTCGCGCACGAACGCCACGTAAGCGTCCACCGCGAACCGCGTGCCGGGCAGGATGCCGGCGGTCAACTCGACATAGCCGCGGTCAAGCCCCACGCCCTCTGCCAGCTTGAGCCACCGCGCCACGCCGCCCTGGCCCGGCGCGGTGCCGTCATGGTCGTCCAGGCGCGACCGCCACGCCCGGCGCAGGTCCGCCGTGGGCAGCCGCGCCAGCAACGTCGCGTCCTTCGCGGGAATCCGGCTCTGGTAATAGTAACGGTTGAGCGCCCACGCCTGCACTTGGCCCTGATTCAACGCGCCATCGTGCAGCGCGCGGTGAAAGGGATGCAGGTTATGGTAGCGCTCCGCACCGATGCCATGCAGCGCGTCCCGCAACTCGGTCGATGACAGCTTGCGGTCGCTCACAGGCTCAATTCCATGCCATCATACGCCACGTCCCACCCCGCCGCCGTCACCGCCGCCCGTTCCGGGCTGTCTTCAAGCAAGATAGGGTTGGAGTTATTGATATGCAGCAGCACCCGCCGCCGCACGCCAAGATTTTCGAACGCCGCCAGGGTCCCATCCGGGCCGGACACGCTCATGTGACCCATCCGCAACCCGGTTTTCGGCCCTAACCCGGCGCGGATCATCTCGTCGTCGGTCCAGAGCGTTCCATCGAACATCACCGCCGCCGCCCCACGCAGCCGTGCCGCCAAGGCCGGCGTCATCGCGGCGCAACCGGGGATGTAGAACAGCGTCGATGTGCCGTCCGTCACCGCAGCGCCGACGGTCTGGTCGTTCTCCTCCAACGCGGGAGCGCTCCCAGCCTGTTCCAGGTACAGCGGCACCTTGCCGGGAACGGAGAACAACTCGATGGTCAGGCCGCTCGGCCGCTCGTCCGGCAACGCCACCGCGCACGGCACATTCAACTCGATGACGGGCCGGGCCACGATGTCGCGTGCCAAGACCTCGAATATAGAGTTGGAGTCGAGCACGGCATGCACCCGGGCCGTCGCATAAACCGAAAGCGGCTGCCGCTCCCGCAACGTAAGCAGTCCTGCGATTGCGTCCACATCCCCACCCGTCAGCACCACCGCAGCAATAGGCGACGAGCGAAGGCCACGTTTGGGATGTAAAGCAGGGGTTTGCTCAATTTGCTGCCGAAGGTCTGGCGATGCGTTCAACAGCACCCAGTCCTGGTCATTGGCGCTTACGGCGACAGACGCCTGGGTCCGCGGCAGCGCTGCCGGGTCACCCGCGCGGGCACGGCGGCATCCGGTTGAGTTGGAATTCCACTGTGGGAAAGCTCCTCCTGCGGCTGCACCAAGAACGATGGCTCGCATCAACCCACCATTGGACACAGCCTCAACCCAGGGTGCCAGCCCGGCTACAGCCTAGCTGGCACCCTGGTCAGCCAGGCGGACTACTTCAGGTCAGCGCAGGCGTAGCTGTTGATCTCGGCGCCCAAGGCAATTTCGACGATCTTCGGGGTGTTCCAGGTCATAGAGTCCTCCATGTTTTGCTTTGCCGCAGGCGGAGTATGGTTGCGCGCCGTTCCAAGTCAAGAACCGTCAACGGGCCATGTCATGTTCCCACGCGAAGCACTGTCGCCCGGCAGCGTCGCTCCTATCTCTGAAACATGCCCGATATGCAATACCCGTCCCAGCCAAGTCTCCCGGTCCCACCCATGCCGACCCGCGAACGCTCGCAGGTCGAGGCGTTCCTGACGCTCCGGCGCAACCCGCTCGAACTCTGGGGCAAGGCGGCCTATGAGAAGGACATCTTGTCCGGCCGCTTTTTTGGACGCCGGCAGCTTCTGCTGAACGCGCCGGAGGCCATCCGGCACGTGCTCGTGACCAACTCCGACAATTACGGCCGCAATTCCGGGGCGCGGCGGGTACTGCAGCCGTTGCTGGGCGCCGGGCTGTTCCTGGCGGAGGGCGCGGCATGGCGGCACCAGCGCCGCACCATCGCGCCTTCGCTCTCGCCGCGCAGCATGCCGATGCTGGCGCGCCACGTCGTGAACGCCAGCCGGGACACGGAGGCGGCACTGGCCCGCACCAACGGGCAGCCGGTCCTGCTGATGCAGCACCTGCAATACCTGGCGCTCAATATTGCCGGGCAGTCGATGTTCTCGATTGAGATGGCCGGCCACGGCGCGGCGTTGCGGCGCACGCTCATGGACTACGCCCGCCGGTTCGCGCAGCCCGGCGTGCTCGACCTGTTGTTGCCGGACAGCGTGCCCTCGCCGCTCGACTTCGGCCGCGGCGCGTTCCGGACCGAGTGGCTGCAGTTCCTGGACCGGTTGATCGACGCGCGCGAGGCCCAGCCGGACGATGCGCCGCGCGACCTGCTGGACCTGCTGCGCGCCGCACGGGACCCGGACACCGGGGCGGGCTTCAGCCGGGCGCAACTGCGCGACGAGGTTGCGACCATGATCCTTGCCGGGCACGAAACCACAGCCGTCACGCTGTTCTGGGCCTGCTACATCGCCGCTCGCTTGCAGGACCAGCAGGAGCGGCTGGCGGACGAGGCGCTCGGCGTGGACCTGTCGCCGGACCATGCCGCCGCCGCCATGCGGTCCTTGCCCCAGGTCCGGGCGCATGTGGACGAGGCATTGCGGCTGTACCCGCCGGCGTTCCTGATTGTCCGGGAGGCGCGGAAGGCCGACACGATCGCCGGGTGGCCGGTCGCCGCCGGGACCGTAGTCAGTATCTCGCCCTGGGTGCTGCATCGGCATCGTCGCGCATGGGCCAACCCGGAGCGGTTCGACCCGGCGCGCTTCATGCCCGGCGCGCCGGCGCCGGAGCGCTACACCTACCTGCCGTTCGGCGCCGGGCCGCGGATTTGCGTCGGTGCGCAGTTTGCGCTGACGGAGGCAACGCTGGTGCTGGCCCGGCTGCTGCGGCGGTTCCGCATCGGCTTCGCCGGGCGCGGCGCCGTGGTCCCGCGCGGCTTCGTGACTACCCAGCCGGACCGGCCGGTCCACTTCACGCTGACGCCCCGCAGCTAGTTGCGCCATGGCAACGCTCGCCGCCGTGCGCGGCCGTGAACGCCTGACTGACCTCGGTCAGAACGGGACGCAGGCGGCCAAGGCACAGCCTCTCATCAGCGCGTGGTCAGCGCACTTCGATAGAGACCAGGTCACGAACGCTACGCCCGGCGTGGCTGTCTCCCGGCACGACCAGCCGCAAGGCTGGGAGCGGCTTGCCGTCCTGGGTGTGGGCAACGATCACCTGCTTGCCTTCCATGTGCGGGTCTAGCTCGCCGATAGCCAGGGCCACGGCGTAGCCATCCCGCCCTTGTGCCCGCAGTGTGTGCAGCAAGTGGGTGTTGCGGCCGGGTTCATCCACCGGGGCGGCCGCGGTCAACAAAGGCCAGAGCAGCGCGTCGGTGTAGGCAGCCTTCTGCTGTCCCCGGGTTGTCGTGTAGGCGACCTCCACCGACACGGGCGGCAGGGCCTGCAAATCGGCCAGGGCCAGCGTGCGGGAATGCTCGATCCGTCCGGAAATGACAAGCTCAAGCGAAGCCGGCGTTGCTCCAAGCCCGGCCGGCGCGGTTGCTTGCGCCGCGCACGGAGCCGGCGGCAACAGGGCAAACAGCACAGCGAGCAGTCCGCTGCCCAGGCGCAATCCTGCCGTTGCCAACTGCATGGCCTACTTGGCAACCATAACGTCGGACGACTTAATGACGGCCGTGGCGTCATCGCCAACCTTCAGGTCCAGGTCGTCGATGGCCTCGTTGGTGATTGAGGAGTGGACCGTGACCCCATTGCCGATGTCGATGTGCACGTGCCCGGTCGTCTGGCCACGTTCGACCTTGGTGATCCGGCCCTTGATTTGGTTACGCGCGCTGAGCTTCATTGCTGGGTGCGTCCTTCGAATGTGGAAGCTGGCAAATGTGGAAGCTGGGCCAATCATGGAACCATCGAGACTTTAGCTCCTGACCGTGCCAGGCAAGCACGAAACCCATAAAGGGGACGAGTCGTAATCATGCCCCGTGCCCGCCCAGCCCTCCTGCTTGCCGCCGTTTGGCTGTCGGCTTGCAGCGTCAGCGACTTCGACCTGCCCGGACCCCGCGGCGCGGATGGCTACGCGGACCAGTATCCCTTTTACGCCGAGTTCTGCGCGCTGTCGCAAATCAAGAAGAAGCCCGGCTTCGGCGCGAACATCAGGGGGGAGATCGGCGGTCATGCGGTGTTCTACCTGAACGGCGCATGCCTCCTGGCGGGCGCGGGGTACCCGGTGCTGCAGGTCTGCGACGGCCAGCCAGCCGACGGCGTGGGCCTCAGCATGAACTCGCATTTCCGCAACGCGAAGTGGGCCGCGACCCCGGGGCGACGGTTTTTCTACGAGGGCGCGCAGCCCGCGGCTAACGGATTGACCCGGGCGGGATACGAGCGAACCCAGGCGGAGGCAAAGCGGCTTGGCATCTATGACGGCATCACGTTCCATGAGGAGGTGTTCGCGGACATGCCGCCGGGCTGGTCGCGTGAGGACTGGAAGTACGAGGTTTCGGCCGCCACGGATTACGGCATCGGCATGGGCCGCGGCCGCTATTGCGCGCGCGTCCCGGTCACGCGGGCGCAGATGTCGCGCATGGTCTTGTTCCTCAACGACCAGAACGCCCCCTACCGCGCCGGGGCCGAGTTCCGCTGGAGCGTGTTCCGCGACAACTGCATCCACCTGGCGCACAACGCCTTGGCGGTGGCCGGGCTGTGGACGGAGTGGCCGATCAACCGTCCGTTGTTGCTGGCGATGTTGAACTTCCCGGTGCCGCGCAACGAGTTCGTGAACCTTGTGCGGCGCACCAACGATGCCATGCTCACCGACCCGGCGGCGGCGTACCATGAGCCGGTAGCCCGCCGCGCGCTGCTGGAGTTCGGCCGGCTGCATACCCGGCCGGGCGCGCTCGCGGCCTCATACCCGCCGCAAAGGCCGAACGCGGTCTATGAAACCGATCTAAAGCTAATTTTTTATGACGAGCCGGTTTTCGGGGATTACCAGGCCTCGTTCGACCGCATTTTCAGCACGTCCCGCTACTTCGACCGGGACGCCAATACCGCATACTTCGTTGCCGCTTACGACCGCATGCTCGCGGCACGGCAGCCGCTGGCATGGTGGCTGGGCGCCGGCGGCTTCGAACACTCCATCGGGTTCGCGGACGTGTACAAGCAGTTCTACGCCATGGTGGAACGTGAGCGCGCGGCAATTCTGCGGCAGGCTGATACGGAGTAGCTGCCTAGATGCCGCCAGAGTTGCGGTGCTTGCCGGTGACGCCGCGCAGGCTGGCCGTGAACCCGGTCATCGGCTGCCCGCGGAAGCGTCGGCATCGCACGGCATACTCGCAGCCAGCCATCACCACCACCAGCGGCAGGTGCAACGTGCTGACATAGAACCCCCACCCTTGCTTTGGCGCCAACAGCAGCAACATTGCGGAAGCTGTTAATTGTGTTGCAAAAAACAGGCACCACGCCACCGTCACCGCTCGTGTGTAGCCGCGCATGCCGTCGTGGAACGCCGGGTTGAGGCGCAGCGCCAACTGTGTCACCAGCGGCACGCGGCCCGGCAGCAGCGTGTGCCCAAATAGCCCTAGCAGGGCGCAATACAGCAGCGCATGCGATGCCCCTGCCGACGCCAGCAGACCCAGTTGCGCGGACCGCATCGCGCCGAGCGCCAACGCCGCCATCATGGCCAATGACGCCAACGGCGCCAGGAACCGCGCCTGGCCCGGACCCAGCGCGTCCCACAGCACGACCCCGACCGCCGCTGCCTGCAACGCCGCGAGGCCGAGCGCCATCCGCAATCCCAAACCGCTGGCAAGCGCCGCATGGCTTGCCAATGGCGACAGGAACGCAGCGCCCAACACGGCCATGCGAGCGGCCCGGGCCGCGCTGTGCATCAAATCGCACTCATTGTAGGGTCATGGCAACTTTGTAGCCCGTAAAGGTGGGGTTATGTATAACCCAGGAGTGACCGTGACCAACCAACCCAGCCCCCTCGCCGCCCTCGCGACGCCGAACCCGTCCGGCCCAGGCCAAACCGCGTCCGAGCGGGCGCTGGCCGGCATGATCGTGTCGGTACTGCAGTTGGAGGTCGAACCGGACAGCATCGAGCCGGACGCCAGGTTGTTCGGGGACGGGTTGGGCCTTGACTCGATTGATGCGTTGGAGCTGGCCTTGGCCGTGTCCCGGGCGCACGGCTTCGAATTGCGGTCCGATGACGAGCGCAACCAACAAATCTTTGCGTCCCTCCGCAGCCTGGCAGCGCATATCGAGGCGCACCGGACCCAGTAAGCCATGCCGCAGGACCACCCGGACCCGAAGCTGGTCGAGCGTCCGCTCCATGCGACGCTCTTCCACCGCCGCAACGGCAGAGTGAGCGCGGCTGAGTATCTGGCAGACGCGCATGCGCTCGCAGCCAAGTTGCCGGACGGCCAGCATATGGTAAACCTGTGCCGGGACCGCTACGCCTTCGCCGTCGCATTCGCGGCTGCTCTGCTGCGCGGCCAGGTGTGCCTGCTGACCAGCGACGCCTCGGCAGCCGGCGTAACGGCGCTGTCGCTTCGGTTCGGGAACGCGTTCGCCGCCTATGACGATACGGCGTGGACGCCAGACATACCCGGCGTCCTCGTGCAGCCGGGCAGCCACCATGCGAGCACGGCATCCAACCCGGCCATTCCCGCGGACCAGCTTGCCGCCATTGTATTCACCTCTGGCAGCACCGGGGCGCCCGTGCCGCACCGCAAGCGCTGGGGCGCGCTGGTGGAGCGCAGCCGGGCGGCGGGCGAGCGTTTCGGCTTGGTGGAGGCAGCGCCGAGCACGGTAGTGGGGACCGTGCCGCCGCAGCATATGTACGGGTTCGAGACCACGGTGCTGCTGCCGCTCCACGCCGCCGCATCGAGCTGGTGCGGACCGGCGTTCTTCCCAGGCGACGTGCGCGCGGCCCTCGACGCCGTGCCGCAGCCACGCATCCTGGTGACCACGCCGTTGCAGCTTCGCGCGCTGCAACAGGGCGACTTGCCGGACCTGCAAGCCTGTATCTCGGCCACGGCGCCATTGGACCGAATGCTTGCCCAGGCCGCAGAGGCGCGCTGGCGGACGCCGGTGCACGAGATTTACGGCGCGACCGAGGCCGGCTCGATCGCCAGCCGGCGCACCGTCGAGGCAGACGCGTGGACGCTCTACCCCGGCCTCAGCCTGGCGCCCGAGGGCGACGTGAGCTGGGTGCACGCGCCAGGCGCCGACCCGGTCGAGCTGTCGGATGCAATCGAGCCGCTGGAGGCCGGGTTCCGGCTGCTGGGGCGGCGCGAGGACATGATTAAGCTGGCCGGCCGTCGCGCGTCGCTCTCCGGGCTGAACCGCATCCTCACCGGCCTGGACGGGGTTGCGGACGGCACGTTCGTGGTTCCGGACGACGTGGACCAGCGCAGCACCGCGCGGCTGATGGCCGTCGTGGTGGCGCCGTCCCGCACCGCGCCAGGCATCCTGGCGGAGCTGCGCAACCGGATTGACCCGGTGTTCCTGCCGCGGCGCGTGGTGCGGGTGGAGGCCCTGCCGCGCAACGAGCTGGGCAAGCTGCCGCGGCAAGCCTTGCTGGCGCTGCTGGCCCAATCCTGATGGCTCCGGTCTGATGGAGCGCGTGGGCGCGTTCCGCATTCCGGCCAACCATCCGTGCCTGCCGGGCCACTTCCCAGGCCGTCCCGTCGTGCCCGGCGTGGTGCTGCTGGACGAGGTGATCGCGATGGTGGCCGCTGGCCACCCAGGGCAGCGTGCGACCGGCCTGCCGCGCGTGAAGTTCACCTGCCCAGTGTTGCCGGAGCAAGACGTCGCGGTGCACGCCGCCGCCGGGCCGGATGGACGGGTCGCGTTCCTGTGCCGGGTGGGTGATCGGGACGTGCTCGGCGGGACGCTGCTGCTTGGTCCTGCATGACGGGCTGGGCCGCACAGCCGGAACGCGGCAGCGCTGGGCTGCTGCGCGCCGCGCTATGGCTGCTGACGCGCGCGGGCTGGCGGTTCGGCCAGGCGCTGCTGGTGCCGATCACCGCCTGGTTCCTGCTGACCTCCGGCACGGCGCGCGCGGCGTCCCGCGACTACCTGCGCCGGGTGCTTGGCCGACCGGCGCGGTGGTGGGAAGTGGCGCGGCACTTCCACACTTTCGCCTGCGCCGTGCTGGACCGCGTGTTCCTGCTGTCGGGCCGGCTGGGCGGGTTCCGCATCCGCACCAAGGGCCTGGAGCACGTCGCCAGCGTGCTGTCGCGCGGCCAGGGCTGCATCCTGCTGGGCGCGCACCTCGGCAGCTTCGAGGTGTTGCGCTCCATCGCGCAGAACGCGCCAGTGCCGGTTTGGGCATTGATGTACCGCCGCAACGCCGGGGCGATGACCCGGTTGCTGGACCGGCTGTGCCCGGACATCTGCACCAGCGTGATCGAAGTCGGCGACACGGCCAGCATGATCCGTGCTCACGAGTGCGTGGAGCGCGGCGAGATTGTTGGCATCCTCGCGGACCGTGCGCCGCCGGGCCACCGCATGGTGCTGGCGCCGTTTCTCGGCAGTCCGGCGGCGTTTCCGGCCGGGCCGTTCATCCTGGCCTCGACGCTCGGGGTGCCGGTCGTGCTGTTCCACGGCGTGCGCCTGGGTCCGCGCCGCTACGCCGTCCGGTTCGAGCCGTTCGCCGACTGCGTGACGCTGCGCCGCGCCAACCGGGACGCCGACCTACACGGCTGGGTAGGCCGCTATGCCGCCATGCTGGAGCGCGCCTGCCGGGCGCACCCCTACAACTGGTTCAACTTTTTCCCGTTCTGGGGACATGATGCCGCCGTTGCCGAGACGCCTGCTGTTGCTCTGCCTTGTCCCCAGCCCAGCGCTCGCGGCTGAGCTGGACGTGGCGGAGTTGATGGCACGTCTGGCCGCCGTGCCGGAACGCCGGGCCACGTTCCATGAGACCCGGCGGTTCAGCGCTCTCGACCGGCCACTGGAGAGCACGGGCCGCCTGCTGTACCGCCGCCCCGGGCATGTGGAGAAGCTCACCACGTGGCCGGAACCCGAGAGCCTGGTGATTGACGGCGACCGCCTGGTGCTCACGTCCGGGAACGAGCCGCCGCGCGTGGTGGACCTGTCGGGGCAGCCGGAGCTTCGCACGCTGGTGGAGGCGATCCGCGGGCCGCTGTCGGGCGACCTCGCGGCGTTGCAGCGGGCGTTCACGGTGCGGGCCGAAGGCACGCCCGGCGCTTGGCGGCTTGACCTGTCGCCGCTAGACCCGCGGGCGGCGCGCTTCCTGCGCCGGGTCGGCATCGCCGGCGCCGGCGCCGACGTGCAGGAAGTGCTGCTGGTGCAGGCGAACGGCGACGAGCAGCGCACGCAAATCACGGCCGCGCCCTGAGGCACGCCTGGTCTGTCATGGCCGCCCTCGGTGGCGCGGTCCTGCTGCTGCTGGCGGTGCTGTCGCTGGTTGAAGTGCGGACCGACATGGTGGATTTCCTGCCGCAGGGACAGACGCCGGCGGCCCGGCTGGTGATGCAGGAAGCCCGGGCCGGCACCGCGACTGGTCTTATCCTGATTGGTCTGGAAGGCGCGGCTGCGCCGGACCTCGCACGCATCAGCCGGGCCATGGCCGCTGGCTTACGCGGCACAGGGCTGTTCACGCTGGTGGCGGGCGGCACGGACGGCTTGGACGAGGCCGGCCAAGCCGACCTGTTCGCCCGGCGCTACCTGCTGTCCCTGGCCACCACCGAGGCCGCCTTCACCGAGCCTGCCTTGCGCGCCGGGATGGAGGCGTTGCTGCGCCAGCTCCGCTCCTCCGCCGCGCCGCTTGCGGTGCAGTACGGGCTGGCGGACCCGCCGGGCGCGTTCCTGGCGCTGCTGCGCGGCTGGGTCGGCAACAGCCGGGTGCGGACCATCGAGGGCGCATGGTTCGCGCCGGACCAGGACCGTGCGCTGCTGCTGGCCCGCACCCGCGCCGGCGGCATGGACGTGCCCGCGCAGGAGGCCGCGACCGCCGCGATCCAGGCCGCGTTCGACGCTGCCTCCCCTGGCCCGGCCCGCTTGTTGGTCGCCGGCCCCGCGGTGTTTGCCCGGGACGCGGCGCGCAGCATCAAGTCCGACGTCGAGCGGATCGCGGTTCTGTCCACGGTATTGGTCATGGGCCTGCTGTGGTGGCGGTTCCGCGCCCCGCTGGTCATCGCCGCCATCGCCTTCCCGGTGGTGCTGAGCGTGGCCGCGGCGGCGCTCGCGGTCCAGGCCGTGTTCGGCGCTGTACACGGCGTGGCGCTCGGCTTCGGCGTCACCATGCTCGGCGTGTCAGTGGACTACCCCGTGCTGATGATCGGCCACCGCAAGTCCCACGAGCCTGCCGCTGCCACCCGCGCCCGCATCGGGCCGGCCTTCGTGCTGGCGGTGCTGACGGCGGTGCTCGGGCTGGCGGCCATGGTGTTCTCGGGGTTCCCGGGGCTGGCGCAGCTCGGCCTGTTCTCCGCGGCCGGATTGCTGGCGGCGGCGCTCGCCACCTGGTTCCTGCTGCCGCGCCTGGTGGTCGCGGCCAACCTTGCGCCGGTTACGGCCGGCGACCCGGCCTGGCTCGCACGGGTCGAGGACTGGCGGCGCTTCCGCCTGCTTGGTCTGGTCCCGGTGCTGGCGTCGGCTGCGGGGCTTACAGCCGTGGGCGGGCCGGCCTGGGAGCATGACCTCGCCAACCTCAGCCCTGTGCCGGCGGCCTCTCGGGCGCTCGACGCCGAGTTGCGCGGCGCATTGGGCGCGCCGGACGCCGGGCAAATCCTGATGGTGCAGGCTCCGGACGCAGAAACCGCGCTGGTCCGGCAGGAAGCGCTGTTGCTGCTGCTAGACCGCCTGCAAACCGAGGGCGTGCTGACCGGCGCAGAACTCGCGGCCCGGCTGCTGCCGAGCGTCGCCCAGCAGGTCGCGCGCATCGCCGCCCTGCCCGACGCCGAGACCCTGGCCGCCCGGGTCACCGCCGCGCAGGCTGGCCTGCCGTTCCGTGCCGACGCATTCCGCCCGTTCCAGGACGCCGTGGCAGCGTCCCGCGCCATGACGCCGCTGCGCCCAGCCGACCTCGCCGGCAGCCCAATCGCAGCCCGGCTCGACCCGTTGCTGTTCGAGCGCGACGGCGCATGGCACGCGCCCGTCGTGCTGCAAGGCGTGCAGGACCCAGCGCGCCTCGCCCTTGCCTTCGCGGGCCAGGACAACGCGACCTACGTGGACATGCGGACCGAGCTGGGCGGCATCCTATCCGGCTACACCGCCCGCGCCTGGCGCTGGCTGGGCTGGAGCGGCTTGGCCGTGCTGGTTGTGCTGGCAGTGGGCCTGCGCAGCGCCGGACGGGTGGCCCGGGTGCTGGGCGCGGTCGCCGCGGCCATGCTGGTGACGGTGGCCGTGCTGGCGGTGGCGGGGGCACGGCTGTCGTTGATCCACTTGGTGGCGCTGCAACTCGTGGCCGGCGTCGGCCTGGACTACGCGCTGTTTTTCGCCCGCCGGCAGCTCGACGCCGAGGAGCGCGCCCGCACGCTCCGCACCCTCGTGACCTGCTGCGCCATGACCTTGCTCACATTCGGTTTGCTGGCGGCTTGCGAGACTCCGCTTCTGCGCGACATTGGCGTGACGGTCGCGGTGGGCGCGGGCCTGGCCATGAGCTTCGCGTTCCTGTTCGCGGGCGCGGCGCCGGAGGAGGCAACGTAGGGTGGAGCCTTTGGTCCTGACCGCCAGCACGGCCGTGAGCGCCATCGGCCATGGCGCGGCCGCGCATCTACGCGCGCTCCGCACCCGGCAGGGCGGCTTATGCGCCAACGACTTCGACCCGCCGGTCGGCGGCTGGATCGGTCGCGTGCCCGGCGTGGAACAGCACGCCCTGCCGCCAGAGCTGGCCGGCTTCACGTGCCGCAACAACCTGCTGGCGGACATGGCGCTGCGCACCGACGGGTTCATGGCGGCCGTTGCAGCCGCCCGCGCGCAGTATGGCGCTGGGCGCATCGCCGTCGTGCTCGGCACCAGCACCAGCGGCGTGACCGCGGCGGAGGACGCTTACGTTCGGCGAGACAGCGCGGGCGCGTTGCCGGCGGGGTTCAGTTATGACCACACCCAGGACCTGTTCTCGCTTGGCGGCTTCGTGCGCGCGGCGCTCGGCCTGCGCGGTCCGGCCCTGGTGATCTCCACCGCCTGCGCATCCAGCGCGCGCTGCATGATGGACGCGGCCGGGCTGATCCGCGCCGGTGTGGTGGACGCGGCCGTGGTGGGCGGCGCGGACAGCCTGTGCCGCATGACCCTGCACGGCTTCGCGGCGCTGGAACTGCTGTCCCCCACCCCCTGCCGCCCCTGCGGACCGGACCGGACCGGCATTTCCATCGGCGAGGCTGCCGGCTTCGCGCTGTTGGAACGCGCCGATGCGCCGTGCCGCGATGCCGGCCCACGCTTGGCCCTGCTGGGCGCGGGCGCCAGCAGCGACGGCTACCACATGAGTTCGCCGCATCCCGAAGGCGCCGGCGCCATCGCCGCCATGCGGCAGGCATTGGCCGCGGCCGGATTGGCGCCAGGGGATGTCGACTGGGTCAACCTGCACGGCACCGGCACCCGGGCCAACGACGCCATGGAGGACATGGCCGTGTCCGCCGTGTTCGGGGACCGGGTGCCATGCAGCTCCACCAAGGGCTGGACCGGCCACACGCTCGGCGCATGCGGCATCCTGGAGACGGTGATCGCCGGCCAATGCATGCAGGACGGCTTCATTGCCGGCTGCCTCGGCCTCGAACGCGCCGACCCCAGGTTCCGCGCCCAGGTCGCGGTCCGCAACACCGACCGTCCACTGCGGCGCGTGCTCAGCAACTCCTTCGGATTTGGCGGCATCAACTGCAGCCTGGTGCTCGGCGCGGTGCCTTGAACGCTTTGCGAGCAGACATCATCGGCGTTGCGGTCTGGGGTCCGGGCTTGGAGGGCTGGGCCGCAAGCCGCCCGATGCTGTCCGGCGTCGTGCCCTATGTGCCGCGGCCTTCTCCGGCGCCACCGCCCGCTTTGCTGTCGTCCACCGAGCGCCGCCGGACCGGGCCGGTGGTGCGCCTGGCCCTCGCCGTCGCGCATGAGGCCGCCGCGGCTTCCGGCCTGCCGCCCGACAGCCTGCGCAGCGTGTTCGGCAGCAGCAACGGCGACGGCGTCGTGGTCGGCGGCATCCTGGATGCGCTGGCGACGGCGGCGGACGGGGAGCGCGTGGTCTCGCCCACCGGGTTCCACAATTCCGTGCACAACGCCGCCGCCGGCTACTGGTCCATTGCCACCGGCAGCCATGAGCCTGCGACCTGCCTCGGCTGCCATGACTGGACTTGGCCCGCGGCGCTGCTGACGGCGATGGTGGACGTGGCGGGCGGTGGGCGGCCGGTGCTGCTGTGCTGCTACGACCATCCGCTCCCCTCCCCGCTCGACACGCTGCGGCCCACGGCGCATCCGTTCGGGGTGGGCCTCGTGCTCGCGCCGCCGGGGGAGGCCGGACGGCTGGCCCGCCTTGATGTCCGCTACGACCCCGCGCCGCCGCGGGACGCCGGGGAGCCGCGGTTGGAAGCGCTGCGCCCGCTCGCGGCAGGCAACGTCATCGCACGCTCGCTGCGGCTGCTGGAGGCGTTGGCGCTTGGTGTGCCCGACACCCACGCGCTGGCCTACCTTGACGGCCGGCTCGATGTCTCGGTGCAACCTTGAACCCGGTCGTACCGCACGCCGGCGCCATGGCGCTGCTGGACCGTGTCGAGGCATGGGACGCCCACGGCATAAGCTGCCGCACGCGATCGCATCTGGCACCCATGAACCCGCTTCGCCGCGCCGGACGGCTGTCGGCCTGCTGCGGCGTCGAGTACGCGCTGCAGGCCGCGGCGGCGCACGGTGCGCTGCTGGCTGGCGGCGTGGCGCAGGCAGCCGGGTATGTGGCAGCGCTGCGCGGCATCGAATTGCACGTCGAGCGGCTCGATGATCCGGCGCTGGGCGAGCTGCAAGTCTCGGCCCGGCTGGAACGACAGGAGGCCGGGGGCATCGTCTACACGCTGGAGCTGCGGTCGGAGGCCGGGGCGCTCCTGCTGACCGGCCGGGCCAGCATCGCGCTTCCGGCATGAGGCGGGCGCTGGTCACCGGCGGCGCCAGCCCGCTCGGCGCTGCGATCTGCCGCCGCCTGGCCGCGGACGGCCTGCACGTCGCGGTCCACGCCCATGCCGGCCTGGACCGCGCACAGGCGCTCGCGGCCAGCATCCAGGACGGCGGAGGCTCGGCGGAGGCGCTCGCGTGCGACCTCGCGGACTTCGCCGCGACCGGGGCCGCCATGCTGCGATTACTGGAAGGCGGGCCGCCGCAGGTGGTGGTGCACAACGCCGGCACCCACGCCGATGTTCCCATGGCGGGCATGTCCGACCTGCAGTGGAGCAGCGTGCTGGACGTGTCGCTCGGCGGGTTCTATGCGGCGGTGCGCCCGTTGCTACTGCCGATGATCGGCACGCGCTGGGGCCGCATCATTGCGGTCTCGTCGGTTTCGGCGCTGCTGGGCAACCGCGGCCAGGTGAACTACGCCGCCGCGAAGGCCGGGCTGATCGGCGCGTGCAAGTCCTTGGCGCGCGAGGTCGCCAGCCGCGGCATCACCGTGAACGCCGTGGCGCCCGGCGTGATCGCCTCGCCCGCCGTGGACGCCGCCATGGACTTGGCCCGCATCGCCGAGCTCGTGCCCATGCGCCGCGCCGGCCGGCCAGAGGAGGTTGCGGACCTGATCGGCTTTCTTGCGTCCGACCAGGCCGGCTACATCACCGGCCAGGTCGTTTCTATTAACGGCGGAATGACTTGACCCCTTTGCACCGATCCCGGCACTTAGGCTCACGGAGGGCTGCATGGCATATGACGTGACCGAGTGCGACATCCTGGTGATCGGCGGCGGCCCCGCCGGCTCCACCGCTGCCGCCCTGTTGGCCGAACGCGGCGAGGACGTGGTGCTGCTGGAGCGCGAGACGCATCCGCGCTTCCACATCGGCGAGAGCCTGCTGCCGCGCAACACCGCCATTCTGGACCGCCTGGGCTTGAGTGAACAGGTTGCGGCGCTTGGCGTGCACAAGCCCGGCGCGGAGTTCGTGTCCGATGCCACCGGGCAGCGCGTGCATTTCAGCTTCGCGCTGGGCCTTGACCAGCAGTACACCTATAGCTGGCAGGTCCGCCGGTCGGAGTTCGACAAGCTGCTGTTCGACACCGCCGCCGCCCGCGGCGCGCGCACCGAACAGGGCACCCGCGTGACCGCCATGCAGTTCGCGGCGCTGGGCGGCCGGGCGCAGGTGGAGGCCACCGGCCCGGACGGCGCCATCCGGCGCTATGCCCCCCGCTTCGTGCTGGACGCCTCCGGCCGCGACACCTTCCTGGCCAGCAAGCTCGGCACCAAGCGGTCCAACAAGCACAATACCACGGCCGCGCTGTACGGCCACTTTCGCGGCGTGGAGCGCCGTTCGGGGGAGCTTGAAGGCTACATCACCGTGCACCTGGTGGACGACGGCTGGTTCTGGATGATCCCGCTGCCGGACGACGTGATGAGCGTGGGCTTCGTCGGCGACGCCCCGGCGTTCAAGGGCCGCACCGGCACCCCGCACAATCTGTTCATGGCACGGCTGATGGGCAGCCCCAGCGTCCGTGCCCGCATGGCCGGCGCGGAGCTGCTGGGCGACGTCACCAGCACCGGCAACTACTCCTACCGCTCGACTGAGGCGCACGGCGACGGCTACCTCATGATCGGCGACGCGTTCGGCTTCGTGGACCCGGTGTTTTCCTCTGGCGTGCTGTTGGCCATGACCGCCGGCGAGATGGGCGCCGATGTCGCGTCCACGTATCTCCAGCAACCAGCCGCGGCCCGCGCACAGGCCGCGCGGATGCAGCGCGACATGACGCACGCCATGGAGCGCATTAGCTGGCTGATTTACCGCATCAACACCCCGGCGCTCCGCACCCTGTTCATGGCGCCGCGCAACACGCTGCGGATGCGCGACGGCCTGGTCAGCCTGCTCGCCGGCAACCTGCGCGGCACCTGGGGTTCAGTGGTCCCGGTGCTGGCGTTCAAGTCGGTCTATTACGTCGTGGCAGCGCTGATGCGCCTGGGCATCCATCCCCTGCCCGCCCCGCGTCCGGCGCAGTTGGCGCCGGCCGAGTAACCCGTGCATGGACCACCTCGGCGCCGTCACGACGCTCGCGCAGGACCTCGTGCGGATCGACAGCCGCAGCGCCCGGTCCAACCTCCCGCTCGCGGACCGGCTCGCGCGTGAGCTGACCGGCTTCGAGTTGGAGCGGCTGGACTACGCCGCGGACGGCGTGGCGAAGTGCGTGCTGGTCGCCGCCCGCGGACAAGGCGGCCTGGCGCTGTCCGGGCACATGGACACGGTGCCCGACACCGGATGGACCACCGACCCGTGGTCCGGCCGCGTCGAGGGCGACACGCTGCACGGCCTGGGCGCCACAGACATGAAAGGTCCGCTCGCCGCCCTCGTCGCGGCCGCCCGGGCGTTGCCGGCCACGGTGCCGGTCGCGCTGTTCCTCACCACGGACGAGGAGACCACCAAGGCCGGGGCACGCCTGGTTGCGCAACGGAGCGCGCTGGCCCGGCGGTTCGCGCCGCGCGGCATCCTGGTGGCCGAGCCCACCAGCATGGCCCCGGTGCGCGGCCACCGCAGCCATATCGAGTTCACCGCCACGGCGCACGGCGTCCAGGCGCACAGCAGCACCGGCCAAGGCCGCAACGCCAACTGGGACCTGCTGCCGTTCCTCAACGACATGCGCGCGGTGTTCGACCGGCTCCGCACCGACCCGGCGCTGCAGGACCTAGCCTACGACCCGCCGTTCAGCGACTTCAACCTTATCCTGGACAACCATGGCGCCGCCGTGAACGTGTCCGTCCCGCGCGCCACAGCACGGATCAAGTTCCGCTACAGCGCCAGCATCGACCCTGCCTCCGTCGTGCACGCGGTCCGAACGGCCGCCGCAGAAGCCGGCGTTGAGCTTGCGGAGAAACGGGAGGGCGCGCCGCCCGAGTTGCCCGCTGGCCATCCGCTGATCCGCCTGGCGGAGAACCAGTCCGGCGCGCCCGCCGGCACCGCGCCCTACGGCACCGACGCCTCGGAGCTGCAGGCGTTGGCGCCCTGCGTGATCCTCGGCCCCGGCAGCATCGAGCGGGCGCACAAGCCGGACGAGCAAGTGAGCCTTGGCGCCCTTGCCGCCGCCGTCCCGGTGTTCATGCGGATGGCGGAGCGGAGCGCCGCTTAACCGAAGAGGACTATGCATTTTACAAACACGCCGTCCTGAAGCAGGACAGGCACCCTATGCGCAGCTCGGAGGCGAAGATTGCCACTTTGACAGGCGCTCTCGCGATCCAGACGTGTTCACATCAATCCAGTTGCTCTCCCATTGGTTCGACGTGATCACCCGCAAAGCCTCTTGTGCGCGTTCTACTTTAGGAGCCGAGATGCCATCCGCAGCGGACACCAAGCGTGCAACGCCGGCAGCAAGCCGCTTAAACGCCAAATACTCTGGATGCTCATCGAAGTACCAAGAAAGTTTCTTACCCACTGCAATCGCTTCGCGTAGGCTCTGATATGCTTGGCGGAAACGTCCCAACGTTGCCACCTGGTCCTCAGTTAAGACGCGCTCAGAAGCAAGATTCACCATCATGCTCTCCATGCTTGCCTCCGCAGCTGCGGCCCGTTCATGTAACTTCCAGCGTCTTTCTCCAGAAGTACTGTCCTCTACCTGATCAATCGAGTAGTTCCAGAGCTTCCATACAGCAAAAAACTCACCATAGAGTTTGTAGAACTCGTTCGTCGCCGTGAGAACCACCTCTCGGCGCTTCTGCCTCTCTGCCCAGTAAGCGCTGAGGCGATGGCCTACCAACCACGCCAACAGAATAGTAATGACCGGCGCCAGAAGTGGAAAGATGTCCTTCAAACTCATTGAGCGTTCCTGCCTATGAGGCTTTCGGCTCCGAACCAAGCCGACCGTTCAATGCTTTCGGCTCCTTGTTCTGCCGCGAGAGGTTGGCGTTATGATCGGGTTGGTGGCACGATCCGCCAAGTAGCCGGTGCCGCAGTTGGAGAGCATCAAGGCGCAAGGAGGCACCAACCAGAGCCGCAAACCAGTCATTATCGTTGGCCCATAGCCGATAACCCCAACCCCCAAACCCCTGTAGCTGAGTTTGCAAAGTATAACGTTGCATAACCGAAATTGTCACTCTTCGAACCGCATCACCACTTCGCCGCAGTGCTCGAACGCCGCGCGCACCTCGGCCCCCGCGGGTGCGAAGTCCTTGCCGGTCCAGGACCCGGTTGTCACCACCTGCCCGGCCCGTAGCCCCCCGGCCCAGTGCGCCCCGGTGTTCGCCAGCCAGACCAGCAGCCGCAGCATGTCCCCGGCCGGGTTGCCCGTGCTCGCCTTGACCTCGGCGTCGTTGACCAGTAGCCGCACCCGTTCTGTCGCCAGGTCGATCCGTTGCCAATCCGGGATGGCCGGCCCAACCACCACCCCGCCATGCGACATGCTGTCCGCCAGGCCAGACAGCGGGTCCACCGCGTCCGCGTTGGCGTAGCGGCTCTGCAACACCTCGATGATGGGGTGCGCGGACCCAATCGCCGCCAGCACCTCGTCCGGCGCATAGGGCTGTTCCCGCGGCGGCAGGCTGGTTTTGAGCCGCACCCCGATTTCGGCCTCCACCCCGCGCAGCGGCGCGCTGGACAGGCCCGGGCTGTCCTGCACACCGTCCGCTGGCAGCGGCGAGCAGGTCACCAGGCCGTCCGGAGCCGGCGATCCCACTTTCCAGCCGCCGATCTGGCCCAGCTCCGCCGTGACGGCGCGCTGCACCAGATAGGCTTGCTCCTCCGTGCGCGGCCGCACCGCCTCTGGCAGGCTGTTCAGCAGTTGCGCCGGGTCGCGGCGGGCGCTCAGCAACAGGCGGGCGGCATCGTGGTGGCGGTCCATGCCTTGACCTTCGCATCGCCGCCATGCCTTGTCCAACCGGCAACGGAGGCCCTGGCTGAACACATGCAGACGGTCCAAGACTGGCGCGCCCTGCCGGACGGGCTGCGGGACGCGACGGTGGCGCTCGGCAACTTCGACGGCGTGCACCTCGGCCACGCCCACCTGCTCCGCACCGCCCACGCCGCCCGGCCCGGCGCCAAGCTCGCGGTGCTGACGTTCGAGCCGCACCCGCGCGAGCTGTTCCGCCCGGACGACCCGCCGTTCCGCCTGATGTTGGCGGAGGAGCGCGCGGCGGCGTTGGCCGCCCTGGGCGTGCAAGTCCTATACGAGCTGCCGTTCGACCCGGCGTTCTCGGCCTTGACCGCAGACGCGTTCGTGACGGAGGTGCTGCACCAGGGGGTCGGCGCGGCGCACCTTGCCTGCGGCGCGGACTTCGCCTTCGGCCACCGTCGCGGGGGGGACGCCGCGTTCCTGGCAACGCAGGCGGAGGCGCTGGGCATCGGCCTGACCCTCGTGCCGAAGCTCGCGGACGCGCAGGGTCCCATCAGCTCCACCCGCATCCGCCGCCTGTTGCAGGACGGCTATCCCGAGCGCGCCGCCGCGGACCTCGGCCGTCCGTGGGCGGTGCGCGGCCCGGTCACGCATGGGGACCAGCGCGGTCGCACCATCGGCTTCCCGACCGCCAACATCCCGCTCGGCCGCCATCTGGAGCCTGCCCGCGGCGTCTATGCCGTGACCGCGCGCCTGCCGGACGGCGCCACCGTGCCCGGCGTCGCCAACATCGGCCGGCGTCCCACGGTGAACGAAGGCACGGAAAGCCGGGTCGAGGCGCACCTGTTCGACTGGAAGGGCGACCTGTATGGGCAGCAGGTCTCGGTGGCGCTGCTGGCGTTCCTGCGCGCCGAGTGCAAGTTCGCGTCGTTCGATGAGCTTCGCACGCAAATCGTCCAGGACGCCGAACAGGCCCGGGCCTTGTTGCAGAACCAAACCCTTGACCAGCCTGTGCCCCACTCCGCATAACCCGGTGATGCACCCGGCCCAGCCCCTGCGAATTACGGCTCCGGCCGCTCCCTGAGCGCCGGACCCGCTACGCACGCGCACCCTTCGATCCGGGACCATCCGATGACCAACGCCGCCCCCGACTACAAATCGACCGTTTTCCTCCCCAGCACCGCATTCCCCATGCGCGGCGACCTGCCGAAGCGCGAGCCGGAGCTGCTGGCCCGCTGGGAGCGCGTCCGCCTGTGGGACCGCACCGTGGCCGCCATGGCGGGCCGCCCGCAGTTCGTGCTGCATGACGGCCCGATCTACTCCAACGGCCACCTGCACATCGGCCACGCGCTGAACCGCATCCTGAAGGACGTGGTGATGCGCGCGCACCGCATGGCCGGGCAGGACGTGGGCTATATCCCCGGCTGGGACATGCACGGCCTGCCAATTGAGTGGAAGGTCGAGGAGGAGTACCGCAAGACCGGCCGCGACAAGGATGCGACGCCGGTGCTGGACTTCCGCGACGAGTGCCGGCGCTATTCCGCGCACTGGCTCCATGTGCAGACGGCCGAGTTCCAGCGGCTCGGCGTCACCGGGGACTGGGCCGGGCGCTACGCCACCATGGATTTCCCGTCCGAGGCCGCGATTGCCGCCGAGATCGGCAAGTTCCTGCTGAACGGCGCGCTGTATCGCGGCCTGCGCCCGGTCATGTGGTCGCCGGTGGAGAAAACCGCGCTGGCTGAGGCCGAAATCGAGTACCACGACCGCACCAGCGACACCGTCTATGTCCGGGTCCGCCTGCTGGACGGTCCGCTGGCGGGCGTATCGGCGGTCTATTGGACCACCACGCCTTGGACGGCGCCGGGCACGCGCGCTTTGACGCTCGGGCCGGAGATCGATTACGCGCTGGTCCATGTCGGCAGCGTGGCCGAGGGTTCGACCGTCGTGCCCGGCGAGAACCTGCTGGTGGCGCTGGCATTGTTGCCGGGGTTCTGCGCGGCTGTGGGCATCGCCACGCACCACGTCGAGCGCGTGCTGAAGGGCGCCGACCTTGTGGGCCTGCGCGGCGCGCACCCGCTGCGCGACCACCCGGACGACGGCCTGCTCTATGCCATGGCGCTGCCGCTGGTGCCGGCCGAGTATGTCACCAGCGACCAGGGCACCGGCTTCGTCCCCTGCGCGCCCGCGCACGGCGAGGAGGACTTCGAGGTCAGCCGCGTCAACGGTCTGGAAGTGCCGGACACCGTAGGCCCCGACGGTCGTCTGCACCCCTGGGTCGGCACGCTCGCCGGCGTGCACGTGTTCAAGTCGGGCGACCCGGTTTCAGCGGCGCTCACGCTCGCCGGGACCCTAGCCGGCCGGGGCACGCTGCTGCACTCCTACCCGCACTCCTGGCGCAGCAAGGCGCCGGTCATCCTGCGCGCCACCCCGCAGTGGTTCATCCGCATGGACGGCCCCGAGGCCATCCGCGCCCGCGCCCTTGAGGCGATTGCCAACACCGCGTTCATCCCGGAGGCCGGCCGCACCCGCCTCGCCAGCATGGTCGCCGGGCGTCCCGACTGGTGCATCAGCCGCCAGCGCGCCTGGGGCGTGCCCATCCCGGTGTTCGTGGAGCGCCGCACCGGCGAGCCGCTGCGCGACCCGGCCGTGCTGGATCGCGTCGTGGCCGCCTTCACCGCCGAGGGCGCAGATTCCTGGTACTCCTCGCCGCCCAGCCGCTTCCTGGGCAATGACCATGACCCGGAAGCGTTCGAACAGGTCCTGGACATCGTGGACGTCTGGTTCGAGAGCGGCAGCACGCACGGCTTCGCCATGGAAGGACGCGGCCTGCCGTGGCCCGCGGACCTGTACCTCGAAGGCAGCGACCAGCACCGCGGCTGGTTCCAGCATAGCCTGCTGGAGGCCATCGGCACCCGGGGCGCGGCGCCGTTCAAGGCGGTGCTGACCCACGGTTTCGTGCTGGACGAAGCCGGCCGCAAAATGAGCAAGTCGCTCGGCAACGTGACCGCGCCGCAGGAGGTCACGGACAAGATGGGCGCGGACATCCTTCGGCTCTGGGTGGTGAACTCGGACGTGTCGGAGGACCTGCGCATTGGCCCCGAAATCCTGAAGCAGCAGGCCGAGCTGTACCGCCGCCTTCGCAACACCCTGCGCTGGCTGCTGGGCAGCCTGGACGGCTGGCACGACGCCGAACGCCTGCCGCACGCCGAGCTGCCGGAGCTGGAGCGCTGGGTGCTGCACCGCCTGTCCGAACTGGACCAACGGATCAAGGGCGCGCTGGCGTCGCACGACTGGACCGGCGTTTACCCGGACCTGCACGCGTTCTGCTCGTCGGACCTGTCGGCGTTCTACTTCGACGTGCGCAAGGACGTACTATACTGCGACCCGGCGGCAAGCCCGCGCCGTCGGGCGGTGCGGACCGTGCTGGACCAACTGCACCGTTGCCTCACGACTTGGCTCGCCCCGGTGCTGTGCTTCACCGCCGAGGAGGCCTGGCTGGCGCGCTTCCCGTCCGAGGACGGCAGCGTGCACCTGGAACAGTTCCCCGACGTGCCCGCCGCCTGGCACGACCCGGCGCTCGGCGTCCGCTGGGCCGCGATCCGCGAGGCACGTGGCACGCTCACCACCGCGCTTGAGGCTGCCCGGCTGGACAAGCTGATCGGCGCGTCCCTGCAGGCCACGCTCGCTTTGCCGCCTGCCTTCGCCGAGTGGCTGGATTGGAACACCTGGGCCGAGGTCGCAATCGTCTCCAGCGTGACGGCCGGGCCAGAGGTAAAGGTCAGCCGCGCCCCTGGCGGGAAGTGCGCCCGGTGCTGGCGCGTCCTGCCGGAGGTTGACGCCGCGACCTCGCTCTGCCTCCGCTGCACGGACGCTGTGGGCGAGCCGGCCCGGCGGGCGGCGGAGTGAGCCGCCACGCCCGTTGGGGGTTGCTGGCCGCCGTGCTGGTGCTGCTGGCGGACCAGGCGAGCAAGTGGTGGGTGCTGGAAGTCCTGCGCCTGTCGGAGCGCGGCCAGGTCCCGGTCCTGCCGGTGCTCAGCCTGACGATGGTGTGGAACCAGGGCGTGACTTTCGGCCTATTCAAGCAGGGCGGCGCGTGGGGGCCATGGCTGCTGGCCGGAGTGGCGCTCGCGGTGGTCGTGGCGCTCGGCGTGTGGCTGCGGCGTGCGGAGACGGCGTTGGTGGCATGGGCGCTGGGTGCCATCGCCGGCGGCGCGGTCGGCAACGTCATCGACCGCCTGCGCTTCGGCGCCGTGGTGGACTTCCTGCACGCGCACGCCTTCGGCTGGTCCTGGTACGTGTTCAACGTGGCGGACGCCGCCATCGTCTGCGGCGTGGGCGCACTGGTGCTTGACGGCCTGCTGCCAAGGTCCCGCTTGCCGGCGCCGACCGTTCGGCAGTAATACGCGCGCATGAAGGCATCATTCCAAATTTTCGCGCTCGCCTGCGTGCTGGCCCTTCCGGCTTGCGGCGGGGACGAGTTGACCCGCACCTTTGGCCTGAGCCGCGACGCTCCGGACGAGTTCCAGGTCACCACCCGCGCGCCGCTGTCGATGCCGCCGAACCTGGCGCTCCGGCCGCCCAGCCCCGGCGCGACCCGCCCGCAGGAAATGACCCAGCGCCAGCAGGCCGAGGCCACGTTGGTGCCGGACGCCGTGCTGGCGACGCAGCCCGGCGCTGGCCTGACGCCGGGCCAACAGGCGCTGGTGTCCGCCGCCGGCCCGGCCGCACCGGCAAACATCCGCGACCGCGTGGACAACGAGGCCGCGTTGGACACGCCCAGCCGCAGCCTGACCGACCGGTTGCTGTTCTGGCAGCCAGCGCCCCTTCCCGGCACTCAGGTCGACCCGGTGCGCGAGAACCAGCGCCTGCGCGAGAACGCCGCGCTAGGCCAGCCGACCGTGGTGGGCGACACGCCGATCATCCAGCGCCGCCGCCAGGGGCTGTTCAGCAGCATCTTCTAACGCCAGTTGGGGCGGCGGCCTACCGGCTCAGGGAGTGGTACTCAGCGTTCGGCATCATATCGACGGCATGGGCCACGCGGTTCGTGTAGTTGAAGAACGCAGCGACCTCCGCGATGTCGAAGATGTCCGCGTCGCCGAACCCATGCGCCCGCAACGCAGCCCGGTCCGTCTCGGCCACGGTATGCGGCGCGGCCGTCAGTTGCACCGCGAAGTCCAGCATCGCCCGTTGCCGGGCCGGCAGTTCCGCCACGCGGTAGTTGAACGCCAACATTTCCCCAAGCTGGGGGTCGCCCGACAGCTTCCGCACCGCCGCGCCATGCGCCACCAGGCAGTAGTAGCACCGGTTCCACGCTGACACCGCGACCGCGATCATTTCGCGTTCCAGCTTGGATAGCCCGGACGGCGCCAGCATCAGTTCATCATACATCCGGATGAAGTTGCGCAGCTTCTCCGGCCGCAACAGCCAGGCGCGCAGCACGTTCGGCACGAAGCCCAGCTTGTCCCGGCATTTTTGGAAGTATGGCTTGAGGTCATCCGGTAGGCTGGCCTCGTCGGCGTCGACCAGCGCCGTCACGTGCGTCGGTTGCGGCATTCCTAACCCTCCAACGCCTGAGCCTGCTCGCGCAGCATGAACTTCTGCATCTTGCCGGTGCTGGTCTTGGGCAGCGGCCCGAACACCACGGTGCGCGGCACCTTGAACCGCGCCAGCCGCTCCCGGCAGAACGCGATGATTTCGGCGGCCGTCGCGTCCATCTCCGGCCGCAGGGTCACGAACGCGCAGGGCGTCTCGCCCCAGGTCGGGTCCGGCCGCGCCACCACGGCCGCCTCCAGCACGGCGGGGTGGCGGTACAGCACGCCCTCCACCTCAATCGTCGAGATATTTTCGCCACCCGAAATGATAATGTCCTTCGACCGGTCGCGGATTTCCAGGTAGCCGTCCGGGTGGCTGACCGCGAGGTCCCCGGTGTGGAACCAGCCGCCTTGGAACGCCTCCGCAGTAGCGGCCGGGTTCTTGAGGTAGCCTTTCATCACGATGTTGCCGCGCATGAAAACTTCGCCCATGGTCGCGCCGTCCCGCGGCACCGGCGCCAGGGTGTCCGGGTCCGCCACCATAACCCCCTCCTGCACCGGGTAGGTCACGCCCTGCCGCGCCTTAATCGCCGCGCGCTGCTCGTCCGGCAGCGCGTCCCACTCCTCATGCCAGGCGCACACGGTCACTGGGCCGTAGGTCTCCGTCAGCCCATAGACGTGCGTCGTCTCGAACCCGAGCCGCTCCATCCCCTCCAGCACCGCGGGCGGTGGCGCCGCGCCCGCTGTCATCATGCGCACCGGAGTCGGCCGGGGCTGCACGCCGGGGTGGTTGAGCAACAGCCCCATGACGATCGGCGCGCCGCACAGATGCGTCACGCCATGCCGGTCCATAGCGTCCAGCATCGCCCCCGCCTCGACCCGGCGCAGGCACACGTTGGTCCCGGCCATCGCCGCCACGGTCCAGGGAAAGCACCAGCCGTTGCAGTGAAACATCGGCAGCGTCCACAAATAGACCGGATGCTGCGTCATGCCCCACGTCAGCGCGTTGCCGACCGCGTTCAGGTAAGCGCCGCGGTGGTGGTAAACGACGCCCTTTGGGTTGCCCGTGGTGCCGGACGTGTAGTTGAGCGCGATGGCGTCCCACTCGTCCTCCGGCATGGCCCACTCGAATGCCGGGTCGCCGCCGGCCAGGAACTCCTCGTAGTCCACCTGCCCGGCCGGAGCGCCCGGCGGCGCAAGCGCGTCGTTGATGTCCACCACGAAGGGCCGCGCCCCGTCCGGGATCAGCGCCAGCGCCTCCGCCACCGTGCCCGCGAACTCCCGGTCCGCCAGCAGCACCCGCGCCTCGCCGTGGCCCAGGATAAAGGCGATGGTCGCGGCGTCTAGCCGCACGTTCAGGCTGCACAGCACCGCGCCCAGCATCGGCACGCCGAAATGCGCCTCCACCATGGCCGGCGTGTTCGGCGCCATGATCGCCACGGTCTCGCCGCGCCGGACGCCCTGCTTTGACAACGCCGACGCCATCCGCCGGCACCGCGCATAGGTCTCCACCCAAGTCTGGCGCAGGTCGCCATGCAGGATCGCCACTCGGTCCGGGAACACGTCTGCCGTGCGCCGGATGAAGCTCAAGGGCGACAGCGCCTGGTAGTTGGCCGGCCCTCGCGGCATGTCGAACATGGCTAGAACCCGAACATGTGGTCGAGCGAGAACGCTCCGTCCTCGGTCATCAGCCCATGGTAGCCGAACAGCCGGCACGTCTGGTCCCGGATCAGCACGTAGCCCCGCGCGCCTGCCTCCTGCATCAACGCCTCCCCGAAAACCCGGTGCGGCCACACCATCGCCGACCCGGAACAGGCGATCTGCAACGGCTGCTCCGCGATCACAGCGCCCTCGCCATCATGCAGCACCAGCACCGTGGAAGATAGCGGATGCCACCCCGCGGAGGCCGGGTAGATCAGCGCCGCGAAGCTGTGCCGCCCAGAATCGCCCAATTGGTCGCCCAGCCGCAGGAACAGCCGGGTAGACAGTCCGGGCGGCGGGCCGGCATAGCTCTGCGGCTCGTCCCGGTAGGTCATCAGCGTGTTGTAGATATGCGCGCCGAAGCTGCTTTCGGCGGCGTGCGGCGTGCCCCGGTGCTCGTAGCGCACCAGGCAGTGCAGCCAGCCGTCGGCCTCGCCGCCGTCGCGGAAGTCATAGACCAACTCGGCGTGCCCCTCCTCCGCGTCCAGGTCCGCCAAGTCCACGGCGACATCATGGCTGCGCTCCAGCCGGCCCAGGAAGCGCTGCGCCGTCAGCCGCCCGGCTGGGTCGAACACGTCGAGCCGCACCGGCAAGTCCGCCTGCCGCTCCGCCATCGGCGTGGGCAGCACGATGCTGCGGAAGCGGTCGCGCGGCAGCACCGGGAACGGCAGCAGGTAGCCGCGCCCCAGCAGGTTCGACAGCGCCGGAATGCCCGGGTCGGGCCGCAGGTCCGCGCGCTCGACATTCAGGTGCGCGATGCGCGTGCGTCCGCCCCGGGTCACCTCATAGCGCGGCCGCACCACATGCCGCCCGGCGCGCAGCTCGATCTGCGCCGGCCAGCGCAGGTCCGGCAGCAAATCCGCCACGTCCACCGCGACGCTGGCATACGGCGGCACCTCCCGGTCCAGCGCCACCGGCCTCTCCGCGCCCATGCGGTCCAGGCTCACCGCCCCGGCCGGGATCGGTGCCGCGTGGCTGTTCTGCAGCCACAGCACCACCCGCTCGTCCGCCCGCGGCGCAGGCAGCCCGGCGTAGCGGTCGCTCGGCCAAGCGTTCGCGTCATGCGTGACCGACAGGCTCGGCTCCGCCCCGCTGCCATAGGTGTCCAGCGCGTATTTCACCACGTCGTGCCCGGCCACGCCGATGGCATGGATGAACAACTGTCCGGCGAACGCTGGCAATCCGAAGCGCGCGCGCACCTCCTGGCTGTCAATCGCAATGCCGCCTGGCCCCGGCGGCACCGGCTGCTCCCACTCCGTAAGAACGCCGCCCACGCCGTCATACAGCCGCAGCCACAGCCGCACGGACTTCGCGCCATAGCCTGCCCAGTAATTCGCCGTGACCAGCCGCGTGTGCAGCCCGTCGCAGTCCCGGAAGAACGCGTAGTTGGTGGCGAAGTTGGTCCGCTCGAGATACCGCGCCGGGTTGGTCAGCATCGTCGGCGGCAGCCGCGCCTCGTCCAAGGTCAGCACCAGCGTGCCCGCCGATACGAGATGCGCGATCCGCGCCTGGATGCGCCCGGCGTCGAACGCCGCGATCAGCAACACGGCGCACTCGGACCGTGGCAGGTCCACCAGCGGCCGGGCCGCCTGCCCGGCCCGCATGGCGCCGATGGCCTGCACGTCGTGCACGTAGCTCTCGGTCGCCGCCGGCATGGCCGGGTTCAACGCCCAGAGCGCGTCCGAGACCCCGTCCGGGTCATACACCGCAAGCGGCCCGGCGGCCCGGATGCGGTCCGCCAACCGCAGGATCGCCTCCGCCGCGACCGGATGCGCGAATGCCTTGTACAACACGTTGCCACCGGCCCACGCGTCGAAGGTTTGGATGTCCAACATGCTAGAACCTCAGTTTATGTCGCAGCTCGTCCGCCGCCGCTTGCGTGTCATTGACCGGCTCCACCGGCCACTGCTCCAGCCGCCCGGCGAACGGCCGCACGCGGCCCTCCTCCTGCAGCAGCCGGGTGAACAGCCGGATGTGCCGGCTGTGCCCCGGCAGGCCGGCCAGCAGCACCGGTGCCCGGGTGGCGCAGGCCTCGGACACCATGGAAACGCTGTCCTCCGTCACCACGACCGCGTCGGCCAGCGCCAACATGCCATAATACGGGTTGTCGCCCGAGCCGTCCCACACCCAGCCACCGGCCGGCTCCACTGCCCTGCGCAGCGCCGCCACCGCATCGGCCGAGGTGCGGCGCGATGGCGTGAGCGCCACGCCAACCTTGTCCGCCCGCATCATGTCCGCCAACTCCGCACCCAACGCCTGCGCCACTGCGGCGTCCAAGCGGAACCGCCCGTTGCTGCCGCCTACCAGCACCGCAACCAACGGCCGCGGCAGGTGCTGCAATCGCGGCGTCCATTCCGCCGCTGCCGCCGCCAGCCGCGCCGGCGTTGCTTGGTGCAGCGCGGTGCGCGTCACGATCACGTTCGGGCCAGTAAGCCCGTCGTGTCGGTTGACCACCACTGCGTCATAGCGGTCCGGACTGCGCCGCGGGTGCTGGATTTGCACCACCGGGCGCCCCGGCCGGCGCAGCGCCGCGCCCACCAGCGCCCCTGTCCCACCCGCGCTCAGGATCAATCGGTCGCCGGGGTCGTCCAGCGCCACCGCCCGCAACGGCGCCACCCACAACGGCCGTGGCAGCCAGCGCCATGGCGCCCGCACCTCCAACGGCACGATGTCCGGCGTAAGCCCGGCCGCCTCCGCCAGGCCCAGCACTTGGGCGTGCAGCCCGACATACGGCTCGCAAAGGATCGTGGCGGGCTGCATCGGCGCCGCTTCTCCGCAGTTCCGCCGCCACCGTCAACTCCGGCTTGATTTCCTTGACTTCGCTGCAGTGCAGCACCATAACAAACCTGCGCGGTTTGACGTGACTTCGTGCGATGTGCGTGTGCACCGGCGGTATCATCCAAGCTTTTAGCGCCGGTTCGCGATCCTGCAGATCGCTGCGCACCCCCTCGCGGCCCATTGCGGCTCCCTGGGGCGGGCACCACGGAAAGATATCCCCTACATGACAAGCTTCGCAGACCTCGGTCTCGCCGCGCCATTATTGGCTGCGCTCACCACCCAGGGCTACACCGATCCTACCCCCATCCAGACCCAGGCCATCCCGCACGTCATGCTCGGCCGGGACGTGCAGGGCATCGCCCAGACCGGCACCGGCAAGACCGCCGCCTTCGCGCTGCCGATCCTGCACCGCCTGCTGGCGGAGCGGAAGCAGGCGCCTCGCCGCGGCGCACGCGTCCTGGTGCTGTCCCCCACCCGCGAGTTGGCGAGCCAAATCGCCGAAAGCTTTCGCGACTATGGCCGCCAGACCGGGCTGCGCACCGCGCTGATGTTCGGCGGCGTGCCGAAGCCGCGGCAGGCCAAAGCGGTCGCGAACGGCATCGACATCTTGGTGGCGACGCCGGGCCGCCTGATGGACCATATGCAGGACGGCGCCGTGCAGTTGGGTGGCGTTGAGGTGCTGGTGCTGGACGAGGCCGACCACATGCTGGACCTCGGCTTCATCATCCCGATCCGCCGCATCGTCCAGGCCATCCCGCCGACCCGGCAGACGCTGTTCTTCTCCGCCACCATGCCCAAGGAAATCAGCACGCTGGCCAGCCAGATGCTGAAAAACCCTGTGCACGTGGCCGTCGCCCCGGTCGCCACCACGGTCGAACGCGTCGAGCAGAAGGTCATCTTTGTCGAGGCCTCGCGCAAGCGCGCGTTGCTGGCGGATATCCTGCGCAACTCGAAAATGAGCCGGACCCTGGTGTTCACCCGCACCAAGCATGGCGCGGACCGGGTGACCCAGCACCTGGAGGCCGCCGGCCAGCCTACCGCCGCCATCCACGGCAACAAAAGCCAGCCGCAACGCGAGCGGGCGCTGGCGGCGTTCAAAGCCGGCCGGGTCCGCGTGCTGGTGGCGACCGACATCGCCGCCCGCGGCATCGACGTGGACAGCGTGACCCACGTGGTCAACTTCGACCTGCCGAACGTGCCGGAGGCCTACGTCCACCGCATCGGCCGCACCGCGCGCGCTGGGCACGCGGGCGTCGCCATCAGCTTCTGCGACAGCTCCGAGCGCGCCCACCTGCGCAGCATCGAGAAGCTGATTAACAGCCGGCTTTCAATCGAGGAGCCGAACGCCCTGGCTGCATAGCGCGGCCTGGTGGCTTCAAGCGGCCACCACCACGTCCCGCACCAGCGTCCGCACATTGGCGACCATGCCCGCCGCCACTGTGCGCCACTCGGCCTGCGGGTCCCCGGCGTCACCCGCCGGACCGTTTGCCAACAACCGCCGCAGTGCCGCCGCGATGCTCGTCGCAGTGGGTTCGCACAGCAGCGCGAGCCGTTCGTCCCGCAACTGTTCCGCAAGCCCGCCGACCCGGGTAGCCACCAGCCAGCGCCGGGCGGCGACCGCGGCGGCAGCGACTCCGCTCTGGCTGGCCTCCCGGTGCGACAGCACGAGCGCGTCCGACCACGCCAACAGCGTGCCGAGCTCGTCCTCCGGAACCCACCGGTTCTCGACCACGACCCCTGGCATGGCGCGCAGCCCCGCCAGCACCGGCGTCTCCGGCCCGCTGCCGACAACGCGAACCTCTAGGTCCGCCCGAGGCCCCAGCCGCGCCAGGCTGTCCGCCAGCAGGTCAAGGCCCTTGTAGGGCAGCAGGCGTCCGAACGACAGCAACCGCAGCGGCCCGCCATGCGCGCGCGGCGGCGGCGGCACTGGTCCGAACCCGAACGGCGGCAGCGACGCCCTGAACAGCGGCTTGGCGCCCAGTCCCTGTTGCCCAAGCCCATCCGCCACGTGCGCGCTGAGCGCGAACAGCGCATTGGCCTGCCGCAACAACCGGCGTTGCAGCGGCATCTGCCACGGGAACGCATCGCCCGGATGCAAATGCGCGTCATGGACCACGACCGCGAATGGCAGCCTGGCGCGCCGCAGCGCCGCCGCCATGACCAAGTCCAACGGCGCAGGCATCGCGCACAGCGCCACATCGACCCGCTGCTGTTGCAGCCAGCGCGTCAGGCGTGGCCGCAGCAGCGGCGCGGCGAGCACCCGGCGCACGAACCCGGCCCGGCTGCCATAGGTCGGGACCGTCAAATCGCACACTGGAGGATCAGCGGACCGCAGCAGCTCCGCTCCAGACGAGAGCGACAGCAGCGTCTCCGTGTCAGGCACGGCGCTGAAGCTGCGCGCCAGCTCGGCGGCGAACCGCGGCCCGGCGCCGCGGCGGCCCCACTGCCAAATCAGCACCCGCACGGCAAACCTAGCCCCTGTACCGCCGCGGCGAGCGGTCCGGTCCCCAACCGCTCCCGCGCCGCGCGCTGGCCAGCCGCGCCCAACGCTGTCCGCCAACCCGCATCGTCCGCCAGCCGAACCAGTTGCGCCGCCGCCGCCGCCACGTCCGGCTCCGCCCAAACCGCGCCTGGCGCATCATAGATGCCTCGTGGGTCACGGGCAGGCACCAGCCGGGCCGGCACCATCGCCGCACAGGCTGCATCCATGAAATCCTGCGTCGCCGACCAGTTGGTTGCTACCACCGGCACCCCCAGCAGCATGGCCTCCGCCGGCACCAGGCCGAAGCCCTCGCTCCGGTGCAGCGACAGCACGATGTCGCACGCCGCCATGACAGCGTGGTTGTCCGCCTCGGGCAAGGCGCGCGTATCGACCCGCACGTTCGGCAGGTCCGTGACCGCCGCCTGCAAGCGCGCGAAGTCCTCGGGAAAGTGATGCGGGTTGCCGACCCGCAGCAGCAGGATGCGGTCCGCCCGGGACCCGAACGCCATCCGGTGCGCCACGACCGCCGCCAACGGGTTCTTGCGCTCGAAGCTCGATGCCAGGTTGAACGCCACCAGCGTCACGACCGCGCCAGCCGGCAGGCCGAGGTCGGCCCGGCGCAATCCCGACGGCGCAGGCGGGTGCGCCGTCATTGGATACGGCACGAGCCTGACCCGGCCGGGCAGCAACGGCTCCAGTGCCGCGGCGGTGAACCGGGACGGCGCCCAGATTTCATGCACGAACGGCAGCGCGGCGCGCCAGCCTTCCGGCGCGACCGGCAGCTCCCAAGCCCAGAAGCCGATCACCCGCCGCCCCCGCAGCAGCGCCCGCCCCAACCGCAGCAAGGCCCACGGCATCCCGGGGGCGTTCACGTGCAGCACCAGCGGCACGCCTTCCGGCGGCACGGTCCCCGGCCGGAGCGCCCAGTTCGGCACGCCCAATGCCGCCAAGCCGTGCAGCAGCAGCCGCGCGCCCTCCCCCAGCCCCGATGGCCGGTCCAGCTCGCCGCCCACCGCAACCCCGATCCGTGCCGCCGGCGCTGGCCGGTCCGGACGCGGCGCCAGCAACGCCGTGCCCTGGAACAACGCCCGGCGCCGGGCGCCCTGCGGCAGCCGGCGCCACAGGCGGTGCAATGGATGCAGTGTGGTCCGGGCCACGAAAGGGTTCAGCGGCCGTTCAGATGAAGCGCGTCGCAGCGGCCACGCCTTTGGCCCGCCATCCGCCCCGGCGCTTGCGCGCATGAGCGCGGCGGCCCGAATGAAACCTGGTGCGCGCTGCCCTGTCCAACCATCGGCCCGGCATACATCACCATCGCACAATCCGCGAGGCCGGCGACTCCGGTGCGTGCAGCGGAGTCACTCCAGCCCCACCCGTTGCCGCCCGCTCGCAGCGGTATAGGATGCACCCATGGCAGCATTCCCCCACCCTGGCCCCGCCGAGTTGCTGTCCCAGCTCCCACCGTCCAACATCCAGCGCCGCCTCCCTGTTTACGGCCGTCTAGTTCCGCGGCGGGCCTGACGCAGCGCATGGACCCCCTGTCCGTTCCCCATTTCGACGTGTCGCTCGCCGCCCCTGACATCCAGCCGTGGCTCAGCGGCAACACCGGTGTGCCCGGGTTCACGACATTCACGGCCCTGGAGCCAGGTCCCCATGTGGTCCTGGTTGCGCTGCTGCATGGCAACGAGATCGCGGGCGCGGCGGTTCTCGACCGTATGCTCCGCGCCGAGGTCCGGCCGGTCCGCGGGCGCTTGACGCTCGGGTTCGCCAACCTCGGCGCCTTCGCCCACTTCGACCCGGCCCAGCCCACCGCCTCGCGGTTCCTGGACGAAGACCTGAACCGCCTTTGGGACCCGGCCGTGCTGGACGGGCCGCGCAGCAGCCACGAGCTGAGCCGCGCGCGCGCCATGCGCCCGCTCATTGACACGGCGGACGTGCTGCTGGACCTGCACTCCATGCTGTGGCCGTCCGACCCGTTGCTGTTGTGCGGGGCGTCCGCCAAAGGCCGCGCGCTCGCCTCAGCCATGGGCGTCCCGGACTTGGTGGTGGCAGACCGCGGCCACCTGACCGGTCCCAGGCTGATTGATTATGCCAGGTTCCTGGACCCGGCCCAGGATTGCGCCGCCTGTCTCGTGGAGGCCGGCCAGCACTGGCAGCCAGAGACGGTCGCCACCACCGAGGCCTGCGTAACGGCGCTGTTGCGCCACACTGGCCTGCTTCCGGCTGGGCACGCGCCGCGCCCGGCGCCGCGCTGCGCCGAGGTCACGCTCGCGGTCACCGCCGCCACCGCGGGTTTCACCTTCGTGCAGCCCTACCGCGGCGGCGACGTGATCCCGCGCCGCAACACCCTGATCGCGCTGGACGGCGCCAGCGAAATCCGCACTCCGCATGACGACTGCCTGCTGGTCATGCCAAGCCTGCGTCCCAGCCGCGGCCACACTGCGGTGCGCCTGGCGCGCTTCGTTTAGCCGGCCAGCCTGTTTAACCGGTCAACCCTGGCCGGACGCCGGCGCGCTCCCTATGTTGCAGTGCAGCGTTACATCCGGAGCATCCCCGATGCCCTTGTCCCCACCCGCAGAGCGTGAACCCCTGCATACCCGCCGCATCGAGCTGCACGGCTACCGCCGGGCCGATGGCCTGTTCGACATCGAGGCGCATCTGGTGGACACCAAAAGCTACCCGTTCAGCAACCACGACCGTGGCGAGATCACCCCCGGCACGCCGCTGCATGAGATGCTGGCCCGCATGACGCTGAGCGAGAACATGACGGTAACGGCGTTCGAGGCGGTGACGGAGTATGGCCCCTACGCCATTTGCCCGACCGCCGCGCCGAACTTTGCCCGGCTCGCGGGCCTGAAGGTCGGCCGCGGCTTCATCAAGGCCGCGAACGAGCGGATCGGTGGGGTGCACGGCTGCACCCACTTGCGGGAGCTGCTGGGCCAGATGGGCACGGTGGCGTTCCAGACGCTGTATGCCGTGCGGGTCAAGCGCGAGCGTGCGCCCAACGCAGTCGAGACGGCAGAACGGCCGATGATGCTGGGGACCTGCCTGGCCTATGCGCCCGACAGCCCGGTCGTGCAGCGCGCGTGGCCGGCGCACTACACCGGAACGGCCGTCCTGTAGGACAGCCGCATCAGGCCAGCTCACTCGGGGTTCGCAACGTCAACGCCAGGGCATGCAGCCCGCCGGCGAACTCGGCGTCCAGCACCGCGTGCACCATCCGGTGCCGTGCCACGCGGCCCGTGCCCTCGAACCGGTCCGACACTACAAGCACGCTGTAGTGCGTTTCGCCGCCCGGCTGCGCCCCGGCGTGCCCGGCGTGCTTGCGGCTGTCGTCCACGACTTCCAGTCGCACGGGCGCGAACGCGGCCTGCAGCACGGAGCGGAGACGGTCGGCGCGGCTGGATGGGTCTGACATGACGCAGACCTACCAAGCCCGGGCTTGCGGGCCAAGCAGGACTTGCCCTGTGCTGCCCACACCGCACATAAGGGCCGATGACCCGACGCACCTCGCGACCTAGGGCCTACGCGCCCGACCCGGCCGCGCCGGGCCGCCCCTGTGACATGCCTGGCTGCCCCCATGCCGGCGAGTATCGCGCGCCCAAGTCCCGCTCGACGCTGAACCAGTACTGGTGGTTTTGCCTGGAGCACGTGCGCGCCTACAACGCCGCCTGGGATTTCTACAAAGGCATGACGCCGAGCCAGATCGAGGCGCAGACCCGTTCGGACACCGGCTGGCAGCGCCCCACCTGGCCGCTCGGCAGCTTAGGCAAGCAGGCGCTGGACGAGGCGATGCTGCGGGACCCGCTGCACATCCTGTCGGCGGGGCGCATACGGCGGAACGCTGCGCCGGCCCAAACGGCGGTGCCGTCAGACCTTCGCGAACCCATACAGCAACTCGGCCTCGACTGGCCCGTTTCAATGGACACCCTCAAAGCCCGCTACAAGGAACTCGCGAAGCGCCACCATCCCGATGCGAACGGCGGGGACCGGGCGTCGGAGGAGCGGCTCAAGACCATTAACATCGCATATGCCGCAGTGCGCCACTATTTGACTAACGAACCCCGGATGGCAGCAACCGGATAACCTTCGCAATGGCCCCAATCAGGGCTAGGGTAGCTTCGGCCCTCTCGAGACACGGTACAGGACATGTCAGGCCTATGAACGAAATTCGTGACGCGCGGCCCAGCGCCCCAGACACCACCGTCAGCGCCCGCGAGGCCTTCGGCCTCGATGTCGATATGGATGTGCCCGCGTTTTCCGTGCCGACGGAGCATGTGCCGGAAATCGACACGGCGTATCGTTTCGACAAAGAAACTACACTCGCCATCCTGGCCGGGTTCGCGTTTAACCGCCGGGTGCTGATCCAGGGCTATCACGGCACCGGAAAAAGCACGCACATCGAACAGGTGGCCGCCCGGCTGAACTGGCCCTGCATCCGCGTCAACCTCGACAGCCACATCAGCCGCATCGACCTGATCGGCAAGGACGCCATCGTCCTCAAGGACGGCAAGCAGATCACCGAGTTCCGGGAAGGCATCCTGCCCTGGGCCTTGCAGCACGCCTGCGCGCTGGTGTTCGACGAGTACGACGCCGGGCGCCCGGACGTGATGTTCGTGATCCAGCGGGTGCTGGAAGTGGAGGGCCGGCTGACCCTGCTCGATCAGAACCGCGTGATCCGCCCGCACGGGAGCTTCCGGCTGTTCGCCACGGCCAACACGGTGGGGCTGGGCGACACCACCGGGCTGTATCACGGCACGCAGCAGATCAACCAGGGCCAGATGGACCGCTGGAACATCGTCGCCACGCTGAATTACCTGCCGCACGCGCAGGAAACCGGGATCGTGCTGGCCAAGATGGGCATCGACCCCGGCGACAAGCCGGCGCGCAAGCGGATCGAGAGCATGGTGGCGCTGGCGGACCTGACGCGCGCCGGGTTCATCAACGGCGACATCTCGACCGTGATGTCGCCCCGCACCGTGATCACCTGGTCCGAGAACGCGCGCATCTTCAAGGACGTGGGCTTCGCGTTCCGCCTCACGTTCCTGAACAAGTGCGACGAGGCCGAGCGCAGCACTGTCGCCGAGTACTACCAGCGCTGTTTCAACGAGGAGCTGCCGCAGGGGCTTGGCGCGCGCAAAGGCATCTAGGCCGCGATGTCAAAGACCGGAGACAACTCCCGCACCGAGGACTTCAAGCGCGCCACCGCCGGCGTGCTGCGCGCCGTGGCGCAGGTGCCGGACGTGCAGGTCGCGTTCCAGCCCGGCCCGAGCGGCGTGGTCGGCAAACGCGCCCGCCTGCCGTTGCCGACCCGCGCGTTGCCGCCGGCCGAAATGGCCAAGCTGCGCGGCGCAGCCGACAGCGTCGCGCTGCGCCTCCGCCATCACGACGACGTGGTGCATGCCGCCCGCAGCCCCGGCCGGCGCGAGGCAAAGGACGTGTATGACGCGCTGGAACAGGCCCGCGTCGAGGTGGTCGGCGCCGAGCATATGAGCGGCATCGCCGCCAATCTCCGCGCCCGTCTTGCCGAGCAGTGCGAGGCCGAGGGCTTCGACCGCATGACCCGGAAGGACCAGTTGCCGCTGCCGGCCGCGCTGTCCTTACTGGCGCGCGAACGCATGTCCGGCGACCCGTCTCCGGCCGGGGTCACCCGTATCCTCGATAGCTGGCGCGGCACGTTGGGCGATGACGCGGAACAGGCGCTGGCCGAAATGGCGACCGCGCAGCACGACCAGAGCCGCTTCACCCGCGCCGCCCGCAAGCTGCTGGCCGCGCTGGACTTGGCCGAGGCCGAGGTTGAAAGCGAGCCGGACGACCAGACCGACGAAGGAGAAGAAGGCGGCGAGCAGTCCGGCGCGCAGGACAACGCCGAACAGAGCGAGGGCGACAGCCAGAGCGACGCCGACAACATGCTGGGCGCGCAGCCCGAGCAGATGGAGGGCGACGCCGCCGACGAACAGGGCGAGGACGACAGCGAGGAGGACACCGGCGCTGCCGAGGGCGACGACCGGCCCGGCGGACCCCAGCAACGCCGCGAGGCGCCTCCGACCGACGACCACGCGACTTACCGCGCGTACTCCCGCCACAACGACGAGGAGACCGCCGCCGAGGACCTTTGCGACCCGGAGGAGCTGGCCCGGCTGCGCCAACAGCTCGACCAGCAGTTGCAGCACCTGCAAGGCGTCGTCAGCAAGCTCGCCAACCGGCTGCAACGGCGCTTGCTGGCGCAGCAGACCCGCGCCTGGGAGTTCGACTTGGACGAGGGCATGTTGGACGCCGGACGCCTGGCGCGGGTCATCGTGAACCCGCTGCTGTCGCTGTCGTACAAGCGCGAGCGCGAGACGGATTTCCGCGATACGGTCGTGACCCTGCTGATCGACAACTCCGGCAGCATGCGCGGCCGGCCCATCACGGTCGCCGCCATGTGCGGCGACATCCTGGCCCGCACGCTGGAGCGCTGCGCCGTGAAGGTCGAGGTGCTGGGCTTCACCACCCGCGCCTGGAAAGGCGGCCAGAGCCGGGAGCGCTGGGTGCAGGATGGCAAGCCGCGCAACCCCGGCCGGCTGAACGATCTGCGCCACATCATCTACAAATCTGCCGACGCGCCCTGGCGCCGCGCCCGCAAGAACCTGGGCCTTATGCTGCGCGAGGGCCTGCTGAAGGAGAACATCGACGGCGAGGCGCTGTTGTGGGCCTACCGCCGCCTGGTGAACCGCCCTGAGCACCGCCGTATCCTCATGGTCATCAGCGACGGCGCGCCGGTCGATGACAGCACGCTGTCGGTCAACCCCGGCAACTACCTGGAACGCCACCTGCGCGAAGTGATCCGCGAGATCGAGAGCCGTGACCAAGTGGAGTTGATCGCCATTGGCATCGGCCACGACGTGACCCGTTACTACCGCCGGGCCGTCACGATCGTGGATGCGGAGGAGTTGGGCGGCACGGTCATGAAAAAGCTGGCCGAGCTGTTCGACGAGGACGCCGCCATGAGCTGGCACCGCGCCGCCGCGGAACGCGCGCCGTTGGTGGTCTAACCCCGCTCAAGTGCCGCGATGTAGTTTACCGCCAGGTCCCGGCTTTCGGACCAGCGCCGGGTCAGCGGGTTAAACGTCATCCCGCTGGCGCCGGTGACCCGGAGCCCGGCGCGCCGCGCATAGCCCGCAAGCTCCGCCGGCGTCACGAACCGCCGCCAGTCATGCGTGCCGACCGGCAGCAATCGCAGCACGTACTCCGCCCCGAGCTTGGCCACCACCAGCGACCGCGCCGTCCGGTTCAGCGTGGACACGAACAGTAATCCGCCCGGCTCCACCAGGCGGCCCAGCAGGCGCATGAACGCCAGCGGGTCCGCCACGTGCTCGATCACCTCCAGCGCGGTCACGACGGGGAACTGCGCGCCCTCCGCCACTAGCTCCTCCGCCGATCCGGCGCGATACTCGACATTTAGCTCCGACCGCGCATGCGCCCGCCCCGCCATGATCGCGTCACCGGCGGCGTCCAGCCCCAGCACCTGGTGCCCCCGCCGCGCCAGCGCCTCCGACAGCAACCCCGCGCCGCAGCCCACGTCCAGCACGCGCACGCTGCCCCCGAACCGTGCCCGGATGCGCTGGTCGATCCACCCGGTCCGCAGCGGGTTCATGGCGTGCAGCGGCGCCATCGGCCCGGCCGGATCCCACCACTGCGCCGCCAACGCATCGAACCGCGCGACCTCATCGGCCCGGACAGACCCTGCCATGTGTCGTTGCCTCCTGTTGCCGCTTTCTAGAGCAAAAGGTATGTGACCCCCGACGCGGGCCGCCGCAACCAGCCGGTCCGGTGGAGCACTCAATGGCGCGGATCGTGATGAAATTCGGCGGCACCTCGGTGGCCGACCTCGACCGCATCCGCAGCGTCGCCAAGCAAGTGAAACGCGAAATGGATGCGGGGCACGAGGTCGCGGTCGTGGTGTCCGCCATGTCCGGCGTCACCAACCAGCTAGTGGCCTGGTGCCAAGCGCTGTCGCCGCTGCATGACGCGCGCGAGTACGACGCCGTGGTGGCGACCGGCGAACAGGTGGTGACCGGCCTGCTGTCCATCGCGCTGCACGCCTTGGACGTGGACGCCCGGTCCTGGACCGGCTGGCAGGTCCCGCTGCGCACCGACGCCGCGCACGGCCGCGCCCGGATCTTGGCGGTGGACGGCGCTGGCCTGTTGGCGGCAATGGCGACGGGCCAGGTGCCGGTGGTCGCGGGGTTCCAGGGCATTGGGCCGGAAAGCCGGGTTACGACGCTCGGCCGCGGCGGCTCCGACACCTCCGCCGTGGCGCTCGCGGCGGCGCTCAAGGCGGAACGCTGCGACATCTACACCGACGTGGACGGCGTCTATACCACGGACCCCCGCATCGTGAGCCGCGCCCGCAAGCTGGACCGGATCGCCTATGAGGAAATGCTGGAGCTGGCGTCCGTCGGCGCGAAAGTGCTGCAAACCCGCAGCGTCGAGCTAGCGATGAAGGAGCGCGTGCGGGTCCAAGTCCGCAGCAGCTTCACCGACGTGCCCGGAACTCTGGTGGTGGACGAGGACGAGATCGTGGAACAGGCATTGGTGGCCGGCATCGCATACTCCCGGGACGAGGCAAAGATCACGCTGCGCCACGTGCCCGACCGGCCCGGCGTCGCCGCCAGCATCTTCGGCCCTTTGTCTGAAGCGAACGTCAACGTGGACATGATCGTGCAGAACGTGTCCGCCGAGGGCGCCACGGACATGACCTTCACCGTGGGCCGCGCCGACCTGCCACGCGCCCGAGCCATCCTCGACGCCAACCGCGAGCGAGTCGGCTCGGACCAAATCCTGATCGACCCGGAGGTGGCGAAAATCAGCGTGGTCGGCGTCGGCATGCGCAGCCACGCCGGGGTAGCCAGCATCATGTTCAGCACCCTTGCCGCCAAGGGCATCAACATCCAGGTGATCTCCACCAGCGAGATCAAGGTCAGCGTACTGATCGGCGCAGAGTACACTGAGCTTGCGGTGCGCGCGCTGCACACCGCATATGGGTTGGATGCCCCCTGACATTGCCCAACCTGACCCCCGGCTGCTGCGGGCCCGCACGGAGCTGGACCGGCTGTCCGAACGCGGCGCGCGCTTCTTAGGCAGCCGCCACGCCATCATGGGTGGCGCGATGAGCTGGGTCAGCGAGCGCACCCTGGTGTCCGCCATCTCCAACGCCGGCGGTTTCGGCGTCATCGCCGGCGGCTCCATGGGGCCGGACCTGCTGGCAAACGAGATCGCCGCGACCCAAGCGCTCACCCGCGGGCCGTTTGGCGTGAACCTCATCACCATGCACCCGCAACTGGACGACCTGATCCGCGTGTGCACCAACGCCGGAGTGGGCCACGTCGTGCTGGCGGGCGGCCTGCCGTCCGGCGCCGCGGTGCGCGCCGTGAAGGACAGCGGCGCAAAGCTCGTGTGCTTCGCCTCGGCGCTGGTGCTCGCCCGCCGCCTGGTGCGCTCCGGCGCCGACGCCTTGGTGATCGAAGGGTCCGAGGCCGGCGGGCATATCGGCCCGGTGTCGCTCGCGGTGCTGGCGCAGGAGATTTTGCCCGAAGTGCGGGAGGTCCCGGTGTTCGTCGCCGGCGGCATCGGCCGGGGCGAAGCCATCCTCGCGTTCCTCGAAATGGGCGCGGCCGGCGCGCAGCTTGGCACCCGATTCGCCGCCGCCGCCGAGAGCATCGCCCATCCCAACTTCAAGGCCGCCTTCATACGCGCACGCGCCCGCGACGCCATGCCGAGCGTGCAGCTCGACGCGCGGTTCCCAGTCATCCCGGTCCGCGGCCTGGTGAACGAGGGCACCCAGCGCTTCCTCGCGCACCAGGCTGATACCCTCGCCCGGGTGCAATCCGGGGAGCTGAGCCGCGAACAGGGCCAGCTCTCGATCGAACACTTCTGGGCCGGCTCGCTCCGCCGCGCGGTGATAGACGGCGACGTGGAGCACGGCTCCGTCATGGCGGGGCAGAGCGTTGGCATGGTGACCGCCGAACAACCCACCGCCGACATCATCGACGAGCTGGTCGCGCAGGCCTGCGCCGCGCTGGCGCAGCGCGACCGCAGCGTGGCCCTGTCAGCGCTGCCCCCCTGATGCCACAGACCCGGCGGTTGCTGACCCGCCTGCGTGAGATTGTCGCCACGGAGGCGGCGGATAGCCGCGCCGCCCTGCATGACATCGCCGAGGCCATCGCGAGCGAGATGGTGGCCGAGGTCTGCACCGTGTACGCCATGCGCCCGGGCGACCTGCTGGAGCTTGCGGCCACCCACGGGCTGAACGCCGCAGCGGTCGGCCGCACCCGGCTGCGCGTCGGGGAGGGCATCGTTGGCCTAGTCGCGGCATCCGGCGCGTTCCAGAACCTGCCGGACGCACAGATGCACCCGGCGTTCGCCTACCGGCAGGAAACCGGAGAGGCGCCCTACGCCTCGCTCCTGGCGGTGCCGGTGCGCCGTGGCTCGCACATCGTCGGCGTGCTGGCGGTGCAGAACCGCGCGCCCCGCCGCTACAAGGACGACGAGGTCGAGGAGCTGGAGACCGTGGCGCTCCTGGTCGGCGAGATCCTGGCCGCCGCCGGCGCCACGGACGGCGCGGAACAGGGCCTCGGCGCTACCCTGCCGCGCCAGTTCCAGGGCGCCCCGTTCGCCCCTGGCCTGGTTATCGGCCCGGTCGTGACCCACGGCGCTGGCGCGCCAATCCGCAACCTGCTGGCCGAGGACCCGCGGCGCGAGGCCATCCGGTTGGACCAGGCGGTCACCGTCATGCGGCGCAGCCTCGATGACCTGATCGCCCAGCGCCTGCCGGCCGGCGACGCCCCGCGCGAGGTGCTGGAGGCCACCCGCATGGTCGCGGGCGACGGCGGCTGGATGCGCCGGGTGCGCGACGGCGTGGCCGGCGGGTTGACCGCGGAGGCGGCGGTGCACCGGGCCGCCAACGAGATGCGCGACCGCATGCGCCGCATCGCCGACCCCTATTTGCGTGAACGCCTGGCGGACATGGAGGACCTGGCCGGCCGCCTGCTGGCCGCGCTCGACGGCGGGCAGGAGCTGCCGGCCATTCCGCGCGGCGCAATCCTGCTGGCCCGGCGGCTCGGCCCGGCGCAACTGTTGGAGTGGCACGCCCGCGGCATCGGCGGCGTTGTGATCGAGGAGGGCAGCGCCGCCGGTCACGCCGCCATCCTGGCGCGCGCCCTCGGGCTGCCGGCGCTGGGCGGCGTGCGCGGCGTCATGGAGGCGATCAGCGACGGCGACGAGGCGGTGATGGACGCCGACGACGGCCTGGTGATCCTGCGCCCGGACGCCGAAATTCGCGCCGTCTATGCCCGCGCGGTCGAAACCCGGCAGCAGCTTGAGGCCGGCTTCGCGCTCACGCGCCACCGCCCGGCCGAGACGCGCGACGGCGTGCCGTTGCAGCTCATGTTGAACGTCGGCCTGGCGCGCGAGATGGAGCAGCTTGATCCCACCGGCGCCGCCGGCATCGGCCTGTTCCGCACCGAGATCGCCATGCTCGCCCGCGGCGCAGTCGCCGACGTGCCGGAACAGGCGGCGCTGTACTCCCGCGTGCTGGACGCTGCCAACGGCCGCCCGGTCCGTTTCCGCACGCTCGATTTGGGCGGCGACAAGCTGTTGCCGGATGCGCCGGTCCAGGTCGAGGAGAACCCGGCCATGGGCTGGCGTTCGCTTCGCATCGGCCTCGACCGTCCGGCGCTGCTGCGGCGGCAGTTGCGCGCGCTGTTGCTGGCGTCGCAGGGGCGCACGCTCTCGGTCATGTTCCCCATGGTGGCCACGGTGGGCGAGTTCCGCGCCGCCCGCGCGCTGCTGCTGGCCGAGGCCGCCCGGGTGCGCCCGGCGCCGGAGCGCCTGCTGGTTGGCAGCATGATCGAGGTGCCGGCCCTGCTGTGGCAGTTGCCCGCCCTGATGGCGGACGCCGACTTCGTGTCGATTGGCTCCAACGACCTGATGCAGTTCATGTTCGCCGCCGACCGCGGCACCCCGGGGCTGGCCGCCCGCTACGACCTGCTGTCGCCTCCGGTGCTGGACATGCTGGATGCGATCACCTGCCATGCGCGCGCCGCTGCGGTCGAGGTCTCGGTCTGCGGCGAGCATGCGTCACGGCCGCTCGAGGCCATGGTGTTGGCCGCCCTCGGCATCATCACGCTGTCGATGCCGGCCGCGAGCCTGCTGCGCACCAAGTCGGTGCTGGCCGGGGTGGACCTTGGCAGCCTCCGCGCCGTGCTCGCGACGGCCCGGCACCACGCGTCCGGCGCTGCCAGCCTGCGCGGTCCCATCGTGTCCTGGGCGCGCGAACACGGTTTGGATGTGTAACTAGAAATGAACGCGCGTTCGCGGTAGGTTGACTACTCGGTAAACCTCGCACGAAGGCGACCAGCGTCATGTCCGCCACCGGAAGCCATACCAGCGGGGGTAACCCGGACCAGTTGGCCCCTGGCGTGTCCCGCATCGGCGCCGAACTCCGTGCGGCGCGCCAGCGTCTTGGCCGGTCGCTGCCGGAGGTGGCGGACACGTTGCGCATCCGCCCGGCGTTCATTGAGGCAATCGAGGACGGTCGCTTGGCCGACCTGCCCGGCAACGTCTATGCCGTCGGCTTCATCCGCAGCTACGCGGCCTCGCTCGGCCTCGACGCCAACGAGGTCGCGCGCCGCTTCCGGGCCGAGGAACAAGCGGTCAACCGCGCGGCCGAGCTGAGCTTCCCCGCGCCGGTGCCAGACCGGGGCGTGCCGGCCGGCGCAGTCGTGCTGTTGGGCGTCCTGGTCACTGTCGGAGCCTATGCCGCATGGTACCGCCTGTCCGGGGACGTCAGAGGCCCACCCGAAGCCGTGCCCGCCGTGCCGGAGCGTCTCGCGCCGCTCGTGGAACAGCCGCCCCAGCCGCCTCCGCCGGTGGCCGGCGCCCCGTCGCCCGCCGACCCGGCCCCTCCCGCGCCGCCCGCTCCCGCACTGGCGCCCGTGGTCGAGCCTGCGTTGGCGTCGGACACCCCCCGCGTCATCCTGCGGCTCAAGGCGGACGCTTACATCCACGTGCGCGAGCGCCAGGGTCCGGTGCTGCTGAACCGCGTGATGCGCGGCGGCGAGACCTGGGTCTTGCCAAGCGGCGCTCCGCTGTTGTTGACCACTGGCAACGCCGGCGGGACCGAACTGGTGATCGAGGGCACGGCCAGCCCGGCGCTTGGCCCCTCGGGCGCAGTGCGCCGCGACCTGCTGATCGATCCGGACACCATCCCGCCCGGCGCGGCCGTGGCCTCGACGCCACGCCCCCCGGCGCAGTAGAAGCAGGTCCGCCGTCGTTCCTATATGTGCGATGCGCCCGCATCGGAGACCTTCATGAGCTACCGCCCGTACCAGCAGATACAGCGCCGCAAAAGCCGGCAGATCATGGTCGGCGCCGTTCCGGTCGGCGGCGACGCGCCGATCACCGTGCAGACCATGACCAACACTCTCACGACCGACGTGGCCGGCACCGTCGCGCAAATTCGCCGCGCGGAGGACGCCGGGGTCGACATCGTCCGGGTGTCCTGCCCGGACCAGGAAAGCGCGTTCGCACTGAAGGACATCGTCCGCCAGGTTTCCGTCCCCATCGTGGCCGACATTCACTTCCACTACCGCCGCGCCATCGAGGCCGCGCAGAGCGGCGCAGCGTGCCTGCGCATCAACCCCGGCAACATCGGCAGCGCGGACCGCGTGCGCGAGGTGATCCAGGCGGCGCGCGACCACAACTGTTCCATGCGCATCGGCGTGAACGCCGGGTCGCTGGAGCGGCATCTGCTGGAGAAGTACGGCGAGCCGAACCCGGAGGCGCTGGTCGAAAGCGCGCTGGAACACGCCAAGATCCTGCAAGACCACGATTTCCACGAGTTCAAGATCAGCGTAAAGGCGTCGGACGTGTTCATGGCCGTCGCCGCCTACAACCAACTGGCCGAGCTGTGCGACCACCCGCTGCACATCGGCATCACCGAGGCCGGCACCAAACGCGCCGGGACGGTGAAGTCCTCAATCGGCCTCGGCAGCCTGATTTGGGCCGGCGTCGGCGATACCCTGCGCGTGTCCTTGTCCGCCGAACCGGAGGAGGAAGTGAGCGTCGGCTGGGACATCCTGAAGTCGCTCGGCGTGCGGCACCGCGGCGTGAAAATCATTTCCTGCCCATCCTGCGCGCGCCAGGGCTTCAACGTGATCCAGACCGTCGCGACCCTAGAGGAGCGGCTCGCGCACATCCGCACGCCAATCACCCTGTCGATCATCGGCTGCGTGGTGAACGGCCCCGGCGAGGCGCTGATGACCGACATCGGCGTGACCGGCGGCGGCGCAGGGCGGCACATGGTGTACCACGCCGGCCGCACCGACCACACCATCGACGGCGGCGACATGGTCGAGCACATCGTCGAACAGGTCGAGCGCAAGGCGGCCGAACTCGCGGCGGCGACGCCGGTGAAGGTCGCAGCGGAGTAGCATGGCCGAGTTGCAGCCGGTCCGCGGCACCCGGGACCTGATCGGCGAGGACCAGCGCCGCCACGCCCACGTCACTGATACCGCCCGGCGCATCGCCGGCCTGTACGCCTTTGACGAGTGGTCCACGCCGGTGTTCGAGGACACGCGCGTGTTCGCCCGCACCCTGGGCGACACGTCAGATGTGGTCACCAAGGAGATGTACACCTTCGACGACCGCGGCGGCGACAGCGTTACGCTGCGCCCGGAGAACACCGCCGGGGTGTGCCGGGCGCTGGTGAGCAACGGCCTGACCCAGAGCCTGCCCCAGAAGGTCTATTACGCCGGGCCGATGTTCCGTTATGAACGGCCGCAGAAGGGCCGCTACCGGCAGTTCCATCAAATCGGCGCCGAGCTGATTGGCCCGGCCGAACCGCTGGCGGACGCCGAGATCATCGCGCTCGGCTGGCACATCCTGCAAGCGCTCGGCGTGTCCGGCAGCGTCGTGCTGGAGCTGAACACCCTGGGCGACACGGCCAGCCGCACCGCCTACCGCGATGCCCTGGTGAGCTACTTCACGGCGCACCGGGACGCGCTCTCGCCTGACAGCCAGGAGCGCCTGGAGCGCAACCCGCTGCGCATCCTCGACAGCAAGGACGCCGGCGACCGCGCGCTGATTGCCGATGCGCCAGTGATCGGACCGTCGCTGACCGATGACGCCGCGTCGTTCTACGCCGATCTGCAACGCCACCTCGGCCGGCTCGGCGTGCCGTTCCGCGAGAACCCGCGCATCGTCCGCGGCCTCGACTATTACAACCACACTGCGTTCGAGTTCGTGACCGACCAGCTTGGCGCGCAGGGCACCGTGATGGGCGGCGGCCGCTATGACGGCTTGGTGGCGCAGATGGGCGGCCCGCAGGTCCCCGCGGTCGGCTGGGCCGCCGGGATCGAGCGCCTGGCCATGCTGCTGCCCAACGCGCCCGGGTTGCCGGCGCCGGTGGCGGTGATCCCGGTCGGCGGCGTCGCCGAGGAGGCAGCCGCGCTCGACGCCGTCCAGGCGCTGCGCGGCGCAGGGGTCAGGGCGGAGATGGCCTACCGCGGCAACACCAAGCGCCGGATGGAGCGGGCCAACCGCATCGGCGCACGTGCTGCGGTGATTATCGGCACGGACGAGCTGGCGCGCGGCATCGTCCAAGTGAAAAACCTGGCAACCGGCGAGCAGACGGAAGTGGCGGCGGACGACCTGACGGATCACCTGGCATGAGTGGCAGCCTGGATTACAAGCTGGACCGCATCGTCGGCCGCGCCGCCGAGTTGAACGCCATGCTGAGCGAAGGCCTCGGCGGCGACGGCTTCGCCAAGGCCAGCAAGGAGCTGTCCGAGCTGGACCCCATCGTGAGCCGCATCGGCGAGCTGCGCGAGGCTGAACGCTCCCAGGCCGAGGCGGAGGCGATGCTGGCCGACCTCGAGATGCGAGGTCTCGCCGAGGCCGAGCTGTACGAGCTGAAGGAACGCCTGCCCGGCCTCCGGCACGAGATACGCCTGGCTTTGCTGCCGAAGGACGAGGCCGACGCGCGCAGCGCCATCCTGGAGATCCGCCCGGCCGCCGGTGGCGACGAGGCCAGCCTGTTCGCCGCCGAGCTGTTCCAGATGTACCAGAAGTACGCCGAGGCGCATGGCTGGCGCTTCGAGGTGCTGGAGTACGCCGACACCGGCCTGGGCGGGCTGAAGGAGGGCATCGCCGAAATCACCGGCCGCAACGTGTTCGCGCGCCTCAAATACGAGTCCGGCGTGCACCGGGTGCAACGCGTTCCTGCCACCGAGAGCCAGGGCCGCATCCATACCTCCACCGTAACTGTCGCGGTGCTGCCGGAGGCGGAGGAGGTCGATGTGGAGGTGAACGAGGGCGACCTTCGCATCGACGTGTATCGCGCGTCCGGCGCCGGCGGGCAGCACGTCAACAAGACCGAGAGCGCGGTCCGCATCACGCATATCCCGACCGGCGTGGTGGTGGCGATGCAGGAGGAACGCAGCCAGCACAAGAACCGCGCCAAGGCCATGAAAATCCTGCGCGCCAAGCTGTACGAGGCGCAACGCTCCAGCCTCGCCAGCACCCGCGCTGCCGACCGCAAAAGCCAGGTCGGCACTGGGGACCGCAGCGAGCGCATCCGCACCTACAACTTCCCCCAAGGCCGGGTGTCGGACCATCGGGTGGAGCTGACGCTGCACAAGATCGACCGCATCATGCAGGGCGACCTGGATGACATCGTGGATCGGCTGACGGCCGAGGACCAGGCGGCGCGGCTGGCTGCCCAGGAATAGCGGCCTAGTGACGGCGCGGGAGGCGCTGCGCCACGGCGTCACGCTGCTTGAGGCGGCGGGCGTGGGCAACCCGCGGCTGGACGCGCGCCTGCTGCTGGCCCACGCCGCCGGCCTCACGCAGGATGCGTTGCTGCGGGAACCCGGCCGGCTGATCGACCCGGCGGCGTACCAGCCGCTGCTTGACCGCCGCGCCGCGCGGGAGCCGGTGGCGCTGATCCTCGGATGGCAGGAGTTCTGGAGCCTGCCGTTCGCTGTGTCCGGCGCGACGCTTATTCCACGGCCGGACAGCGAAACCCTGATCGAGGCGGCGCTCGCGGCCATGCCGCGCCATGCTGTCCGCACCGTGCTGGACCTGGGCGTCGGAACCGGCTGCCTGCTGCTGGCGCTGCTCACGGAGTGCCCGGACGCCTGGGGCGTTGGCATCGACCGTGCGCCAGCCGCCGCCGTGCTGGCCCGCCGCAATGCGCATGCATTGGGCCTCGGCAAACGCGCCGCGTTTCTGTGCGGCGACTGGGCGGCAGCGGTCCAGGGCCGGTTCAGCCTGGTGCTGAGCAACCCACCCTACATACGCCATGATGACCTCGCGGGCTTGATGCCGGACGTCGTCCGTTACGAAGCGTCCAGCGCGCTCGACGGCGGCATCGACGGGCTTGCGGCGTATCGCGCCATCCTGGGTGTGCTGCCGGGCTTGCTGGCGTCTGGGGGCATGGCCGTGCTGGAGCTTGGCGCCGGCCAAGCGGCGGGCGTTGCCGCGCTGGCGTCCGCGGCGGGCTTGCGGGAGGTGGATGTCCGGGCCGACCTCGGCGGCACGGCCCGGGCGCTGGTGCTACGGGCGGCTTGACGGAGCCCGCAGCATAAAGTGTTTGGCAGAGTGGCTCCGCAGCACTAAGTATGTCGTGCACGCAGCGGCAGACCGGGTGACCGGGCCGGGCGCTTGGTCGCGGAGTTCGCTGGCCAGCCCGCGTGAACGGCATCGCCGCACGCTAGACAGAGCCATCCGGGACTGCCCCATGCAGGTCCTGGGGCGGCCGTGAACAAGGAAGTGTTCCAATCCGATGAATATGAAGCGCATGCGCGGACGCAATCACCGAGGCAGTGGTAGTGGTAGTGGAGGCGGAGGGCCAATCCGGCACCAGACCGGCAACGTCCCGCTGAACCGCAACCATGTGTTCGACAGCAGCGGCCCGGATCTTCGGGTGCGCGGCACGTCGCAGCAGTTGTTCGAGAAGTATCTGCAACTCGGCCGCGACGCGACCAGCTCGGGTGACCGCGTCATGGCCGAAAGTTACTTCCAGCATGCCGAACACTACTTCCGTATCCTGAACGCCATGAACCAGGCAGCCCAGCCGCAACAGGGCCAGCCCAACGGCCAGCAACGCCGGCCCGGCGGTGAGCCAGGCGGCTCCGAGGCACAGGCCGGCAACGAGCCGCAAACCAGCGACGCGCGGTCTGAAGGCGAGGACATCGACGACGAAGACGAGCCGAACGGCGTGGGCGAGCAACCCGCCGCCGAGACCCGCGAAATCCCGATCGCCGCCGCTCCGCCGGAGCACTGACCGCCAGGAACTCTGCCCACTGTTCCCGGTTCAGGCCGGGTCAGCGGGGAACAGGGTTCATGCCATTAGCGGCGCAGGCTGGTCTATGGGGGTTGCTGAGCGGGTCTGCCCTGGTCCTTGGCGCGTTGCTGGCTTGGTTCGTGCGTATTCCCCCGCGCGTCATCGCCGCCGTGATGGCGTTCGGCAGCGGCGTGCTCATCTCCGCCTTGTCGTTCGAGCTGATGGACGAGGCCTTCCAGCGCGGTGGTTTCGCTTCGACCGCGTTCGGGTTCATTGGCGGCGCCACGGTCTATACAGGCGCGAACATCGCCCTTTCCAAGTGGGGCGCGAAGCACCGCAAGCGCTCCGGCAACCAGCAGGTGGACACCGAGGGCAATGGCCTAGCCATCGCGGTTGGCGCGCTGCTGGACGGCATTCCTGAGTCCATCGTAATCGGCATCAGCATGATCGGTGGCGGCTCCGTAAGCCTTGTGGCCGTCGTGGCGATCTTTCTATCCAACGTGCCCGAAGGGTTGTCGAGCGCCGCGGGCATGAAAAAAGCTGGCCGCACCGCATTGTATGTGTTCGGCATCTGGAGCGGGATTGCTCTCCTGTCCGGACTGGCCGCCTTGGCGGGCTACAGCGTGTTCAGCGGCTTCTCCCCCGGGGTGATCGCCGCCACGATGGCGGTCGCCGCCGGCGCCATCCTAGCTATGGTCGCCGACACCATGGTCCCCGAAGCATACGAACAAGCTCATGACTACGCCGGCCTGATTACCGTCGCCGGCTTCCTCGCAGCCTTCGCATTGTCAAAGCTAGGCGGCTAGCGTCACGGCGCGTCTCTGGGCGCCAGCGCCGCCTCGACCTGCTGCGCTTCCGCCCCGTCTAGCAGGCCATGACGCAGGAACAGGCTGACCAGCACCAAATTCACGTTGAACTTGAACTCGTCCGTTCGCCGCACCCGCTCCAGCACCGCTGGCAACGGCCAAAGCTCGAATGCCGCCACCTCCCCGTCCCTGGGTTGCGGCGTGAAATCCTCGGGCAGTTCCAAGTCATACATATGCAGGCGGTCACGCCGGAGGCCCTCTGACCGTTGCATCGCGTAGTCCAGGACGCCAACGCAGTGCGCCGCGGCGCACAGCTCCAGTGGCAGCGCGGCCTCCTCGCCCGCCTCCTTCACCAGCGTCTCGGCCGGGTTCAACCCGGCTGGGACGCCACCGCCCACAAGGTGGTCCAGCTTGCCCGGGTCCAGCAGCTTGTCCGCCGCCCGGCGCGCCACCCAGAGCCACCAGCCATCCGGGCGCCGCACCAGCCCGTTCAGGTGCACGCCCACCGCCCGAACCCCGAATAACGGCAGCGCGCCCCGGTCTAGCGGCTCCAGCGCCGGGCCATCCGGCACGGAGCGCACGTCGAACGCCTCGTCCCGCCACCGGAACCGCCCCTCCTGCGCCAGCGACCGCGCGATGCCCTGCAGCCGCCCCGGCGCCAGCACGACCGCCTCGCCGACGCTCGCCCCAAGCCGCGCCAAGTCCCGCGCGAGGTCCGGCGTGACCCATCCGACCTCATCAGCCGCAACCCGCAGCGGCAGCCGCCCCCCGGGCAGGACAGCGTTGTTGCAAGCAAGGATGTGGCGCAGCAGACCGGTCATGCCCTGCTATAGCGCACCTTGGGGTTTCCAGCGCTGGCCGTAGTGTCCACATACCAGCCATGAGACCTCTCGACCCCACGCCGCCTGTGCCCGCCTCCGATCAGCCGCCCCGCTCCGGTTTCGCCACCGTCCGCTCCCTGCTTCCCTACCTGTGGCCGAAGGGAGACATGCGCGCGCATGTCAGCGTGGTCGCGGCCGTGGTTTTCCTGGTGCTGGCAAAGGTCGCCACCGTCTATATCCCGATTGTCTACAGCCAGGCGGTCGACGCGCTGGCGCCGCGGGACAGTCCGCTCACCATCCCAATCAGCTTGATTGTCGCTTATGCCCTGCTGCGCGTCGCCTCCGCCGGGTTCGGCGAGCTGCGTGACGCCGTGTTCGCCTCCGTGCAGCAAGCGACCGTACGCAAGGTCGCGCTGCAGACCTTCAAGCATCTGCACCGCCTGTCGCTCCGCTTCCACCTGGACCGCCAGACCGGCGGGCTGTCCCGCTCAATCGAGCGCGGCACCAACGGCATTGAGAGCGTGTTGCGCCTGGCCGTGTTCAACATCGTGCCGACCTTGCTTGAGGTCCTGATGGTGACCGCAATCCTGTGGCGCCTGTTCGACTGGCGCTACGCCGCCACTACTTTCCTGGCCGTCACCACCTACATCGGCTTCACCTTCGCGTTCACCAACTGGCGCGTCCGCTTCCGCCGCATGATGAACGACACCGACTCCGAAGCCCAGACCAAGGCGGTGGACAGCCTGCTGAACTTCGAGACTGTCAAGTACTTCGGCAACGAGGAACACGAGGCCGCCCGCTTTGACGCCGCCCGTGCCCGTTACGAGCGCGCCGCGGTCAAAAGCCAGGTCACCCTCAACATGCTGAACCTCGGCCAAGCCGTCATCATCGCCGGCGGCCTAGGCCTCGTGATGCTGATGGCGGCGCATGGCGTGCAGAACCGCTCCATGACCGTCGGCCAGTTCGTGCTGGTCAACACCTACCTGATGCAGCTTTACCAGCCGCTTAACTTCCTCGGCTTCGTTTACCGCGAAATCAAGCAGGGCCTGGTGGACATGGAGCAGATGTTCCGCCTGCTGAACGTGAACCAGGAGGTCGCGGACCGGCCCGGCGCCGTCACGCTGTCGCCGCAGCTCCGCACCGGCCAGGCTGGTTCCGTCGCGTTCGAGGACGTGCAGTTCGGCTACAACCCAAACCGCGAAATCCTGCGCGGCGTGAGCTTCGAGGCCCCAGCCGGCTCCAAGCTCGCCATCGTCGGCCCGACCGGCGCCGGCAAGTCCACCATCAGCCGCCTGCTGTTCCGCTTTTACGACGTGACCGAGGGCGCAGTGCGGATCGACGGCGTGGACGTGCGGGACATCACCCAGGCCAGCCTACGCGCCGCCATCGGCGTGGTGCCGCAGGACACCGTGCTGTTCAACGACACCATCGGTTACAACATCGCCTACGGCCGGCCCGGCGCGACGCAGGACGAGATCGAGCACGCCGCCCGGCTCGCCCAGGTGCACGACTTCGTGCAGCGCCTGCCGGAAGGCTACCAGACCCGGGTCGGCGAGCGCGGCCTCAAGCTGTCCGGCGGCGAGAAGCAGCGGGTGGCGATTGCCCGCACTATCCTGAAGGACCCGCGCATCCTGATTTTGGATGAGGCCACCAGCGCGCTCGACAGCCGCACGGAGCGCGAGATCGAGACGGCGCTGCGCACGGTGTCGGCGGACCGCACTACGCTCGTGATCGCCCACCGGCTCTCGACCGTGGTGGACGCGGATGAAATCCTGGTGCTGGCGGACGGCCGGGTGGCGGAGCGCGGGACCCACGCGGCGCTGCTGCAACAGGACGGCCTCTATGCCCGCATGTGGGAGCTGCAAGCGGAACAGCGGGACGTTCCAGAGCGCGAAGTGGTCCCCGCGCAGTAGCCTTGGGTTAAATCGACCCGCTGCCGTGCCATGTTAAGGGGGAAGGAGTGTTGCCATGCCCGACCAAGAGACCCAAACACAGTCCCATCCTGACGCGCCGCCGGCTGATTTGAGCCATGCCGGCGCAGTGGTGGACAAGGCGATTGAGTACATGGTTGGCCAGAACCTCAGTCCGCTCTCGATTGCGTCGGCGTTGCTGGGCGGCTCACTTGGGTTGCTGGCGCGCACCATGGGCGATGACGCGATCATCGGCGTCCTGCAGAACGCCATCTCCAGCGTGCGCTCCGGCGAGCTGCGTGCCGAGTACGGCCCGCACGATGGCCCGTCAGGCCACGCTTGACGGGCACGGGCCAGGCCGTCATACACCGCCTCTCGACCGCTGGGGCCGCTGTCCTGTGCGGCGCAATGATTTAGGGATCACCTTGATGTCTCGTCGCTGCCAGTTTACCGGCAAGGGCGTGCAGTCTGGCAACAACGTCAGCCACGCCAACAACAAAAGCCGCCGCCGCTTCTTGCCGAACTTGCAGCACGCCTCGCTGCTGTCGAACATCCTCGGCACTACCGTGCGGGTCCGCCTGACCACCCATGCCATGCGCACCATCGAGCATAACGGCGGCTTCGATGCGTTCCTGCTCGGCACGCCGAACCGGGATCTGCCGGCCGAGGCCCAGGTCTTGAAGCGCCGCCTGATCCGCTGCCAGGCCAAGCGCCTCTCAGCCCAGCCCGCTGCTTAACTTTTGTAACACGTAGGAAAAAGGCCCGCTCCGGCGGGCCTTTGCATTTATGGTCCCTTTGGCCCTGAAGCGCCTGGGTCACCACGTCCAGCGTAGGCCGGCTGCGTTCCCGTCCCTGCTGGTCCGCCTGCCGGATGGGCGTGCCGTCGCGGTTGAGGAGTACGGCGACCCGGCTGGGCCGGTCGTGCTGTACTTCCACGGCTGGCCCGCATCGCGCCTGGAGGCCGGCTTGATCGATGGCCTGCCGGTCCGGTTGCTGGCATTCGACCGGCCGGGCTATGGCCGCTCTACCCCGTCGCCTGGACGCACGTTGCTGGACTGGCCGGGCGACGTGGCGGCGGTCGCGGACCGGTTGGGCCTTAGCCGCTTCCATATCGTCGGCCTGTCGGGCGGGGGACCGTTCGCGGCGGCGTGCGGCTACGCCATGCCGGATCGTGTGCTAGGCCTGGCCCTGGTCTGCCCGGTGCCGCCAGCGTCCAGCGTGCCGCGCCACGCACCCGGCGTCGGACATCTGTTCGGACTAGGCCGGCATCCCAAGGTGGCGCACCGGGTGCTGAGCCTGTTGCGCCCACTGCTGCGCCGCCGGATCATCACGCCGCGGACCCTGGTGGGCAACAGCCTTCCTCCTGCTGATCGTGCTGTACTGACGCGTCCGGTGCTGGTTGGGCTTGCGCACGCATGGCGCGAGGGCATCGGCCGTAGCGTGCAAGGCGCGCTTTCGGATGCGAACATCTACGCGCAGGACTGGGGCTTCTCTGCGCTTGATATAACGGTGCCAACGTCCGTGTGGCACGGCGGCCAGGATTCGCTGATTCCCCGCGCCGCGCTCACGTTTTACGAGGCCATTCCAGGCGTAGTGCCACATATGCTGCCCGACGAGGGCCACTACTCCCTGGCATTAAACCACGCGAACCTTATTCTACAGCGCCTGGTGGAGTGCCAGCCGGCCTAGAAAATCAGCCGTCCGCGCGCGGCACCCACGGGATGCGCGCAACTTCGATGCCCTCGTCCGCCAGCGCCTGCGCTTGCTCGGGCGTGCTCTCGCCATAGATGCCGCGCCGTTCGCCGTCGCCGTTGTGGATGCGGCGCGCCTCGTCGGCAAACGCCGGCCCCACGTCATCGCAGTTGCGCTCCACCTCAGCCCGCAGCTTCTGCAGCATCGCGCGCACCCGGTCCGGCACCACGGCCCCCGCCTTCTCCGGCGCGCTATCTGGCGCCCCGGCCGCGTCCACCACAGCCCGGCTCCGGTTGATCCGCGGCGCCATCAACGCACGGTTCACCTTGGTGTCGCCGCACGCCGGGCACTCCACAAGCCCCAGCTCCGCCTGCCGGTCGAAAGCCGCGCTATCCCGGAACCATCCGTCGAACGCATGGTCCGCGCCGCATTGGAGCTGGTAATGGATCATCCAAACAAACCCTGTTTCGCGCTACTGTAACATAGCGAGACCTAGACATGGCGAGACTTGGGGCTGCCGCAAGCTGCCTACGCCGCGCTCAGCAACGGATCGAGCTTCCCTGCGCGGTCCAGCGCGACCACATCGTCGCATCCGCCAATGTGCCGCCCATCAATGAACACCTGCGGCATCGTAGTCCGGCCAGACCGCTGCATGGCATCGGCCCGCGCCGTGGAGCCGTGCGGCGCTTCGATCTCCTGGAACGCCACGCCCTTAGCCTTGAGCAACGAGACGACGCGCGAGCAATACGGGCACCAGTCCTGGGTGAACACTTCGATGTTGGCCACTGATCTCTCCGCAAAGCCACGGACATTGCCTCCGGGCCAGCGGCTTGCAAGACAGTTACGCGGAACGCGGATCAGCTACGCGTGCCGCGGCTAATACATCCACCCGCGCCACCCCAGCCGCCAACAGGACCCGGATGCAGGCCTTCGCCGTCGCGCCAGACGTCAGCACGTCGTCAATCAGCAGCACGCGCGAATCGATTAGCTTGCCAAGGCGCGATGTCCGCACTGCGAACGCCCCCGCCAGCTCCGCCGCACGCCGCTCCCGCGACTTGGTGCCCATCGTTTCCGTCCGCCGCACCCGGCGTAGCCCGTCCAACACCGTCGGCCGGCCACTCAGGCGCGACACCGCCTGCGCCAATAGCGCCGCTTGATTGTAGCGCCGGGTCAGCAGCCGCTGGCGGTGCAACGGCACCGGTACCAGCCAATCCGCCGCCCGCACCAGCTCCGCCCCAGCCCGCAGCATGTGCGGCGCCAGCGCCCGTGCGTTCTCGATCCGGTCCGAGTACTTGAGCGGCAGCACGATGCGCTTGGACTGGTCGTCATAGCGCAGCGCCGCCCGCGCCGCGCCCCACAGCGGCGGATGCGCCCGGCATGTCGCGCACGTCTCCAGCACTCCGTCCTGTCCGGCCGCGCTGAACGCCACGCCGCAACGCGCGCAGCACGGCTCGGCCAGGAACTCAGTCCGGCGGAAGCACGCGCCGCACAACTGGCCCGGCGTATCCACCGGCGCGTCACAGGTCAGGCACGTCGGCGGCAACAGGAAATCAAGCCCGATCCGGCCCAAGCCGCGCGCGTGGGCCAACAGGCGCTCAGGCCGCCCGATGACCCGGCCGGTCAAGGCCGGGGCCGCGCCGGGTTGCCCATCACGGTGACGCCCGGCGCCACGTCCCGGGTCACCACGCTGCCGGCGCCGATCACTGCGCCATCGCCGACCGTGACCCCCGGAAGGATGATGGTCCCGCCGCCAACCCAGACATCCCGGCCGATCCGCACCGGCCGGCCAAACTCTAGCCCCGCCTGGCGCGCGGCGGCGTCGCGTGGGTGGTCGGCCGCGTAGATCTGCACCGCCGGCCCCACCTGCGTCCCCGCGCCGATCGTGACCTCGCACACGTCAAGGATCACGCAGTTGAAGTTCAGGAACGCTCCGGTGCCGATGCGGATGTTGAAGCCGTAGTCGCAGTGGAACGGCGGACGGATCACGGCATCCGGCCCAACCTCGGCCAGCCGCTCCCGCAACAGTTCACGCCGCGTTTCTGCCGGCAGCGCGGACGCCGCGTTGTACCGCGCCAGCCAGTGCTTGGTCTCGGACTGCGCCGCCCAAATCTCCGGGGTTCCCGGGCGGTACAGCTCGCCCGCGACCATCTTTTCCAGTTCCGTCCGCGCCATGACGCCCCCGCCGCTTGCCACCTGTGCCCCCCGCACGCACATCCGGGCCATGACCGAACATGCCGTTTTCGACCGCCAAGCCGTCCGCCTGCACCGGGACCGGGCCGCCCGAACGGTGCACGCAGCCGCGCCCATTTTGCAAGATGCGGCCGAACGCCTGCTGGACCGGCTGGACGACACCACGCGCCGTTTCACCCGCGCGCTCGACATTGGCGGCCGCGGCGTGGTCGCCCCGTTGCTGCGCGCCCGCGGCATCGACGTGGTGAGCTGCGACTTGTCGGCCCGGATGGCGGCCTTGAACGGCGGCGCGTGCGTGGCGGCAGACGAGGAGTGGCTGCCGTTCGCGCCGCACAGCTTCGACCTGGTGGTGGCCAGCCTGTCGCTGCACTGGGTCAACGACTTGCCCGGCGCGCTCATCCAACTGCGCCGCGCCTTGCAGCCGGATGGGTTGTTGCTCGCGAGCCTGCCGGCGCTCGGCACGCTGCATGAGTTGCGCACCGCGCTCACGGCCGCGGAGGTTGACGTAAGCGGCGGCGCGTCCCCGCGCGTCTCGCCCTTCCCAGACTTGCGTGACCTCGCGGGCCTGTTACAGCGCGCCGGCTTCGCGCTGCCGGTGGCGGACGTGGAGGCAATCGAGCTGCTGTATGCCGAGCCGTTCGCGCTGCTGCAGGATTTGCGTAATGCCGGCGAGACCAACGCGGTAGCGCTGCGCAGCCGCCGCATAGCGCCCCGCGCGCTGTTCCCGTCCGCCCTCGCCCAGTTGCCGGACCGCGACGGCCGCACCGTCGCCACGCTGCGCTTCGCCGCCATAACCGGCTGGGCGCCCGGCCCTGGACAGCCTAAGCCGCTCGCGCCCGGCAGCGCCAGCACCAGCCTTACGGATGCGCTCAAGCACTGAAAAGTTGTAACCAAGGCACTCACCCGGTTGTCTCCATTGGGGTGAACAACCGTGGGTAACTCTTTGGTGTCCTGGCAGCAGCAATGTGCGCATCCTTGGCAAGTTTTAGTGCGGCTTCCCTTATCCGTGATATCAACTTATGCGGAAATTCGTTTCTTTCTGTTCATAAATGATGTTCCTTGTGGCCCGTACCATCCAACACTTCCAAGCCCGCCGAGGAACCTACTATGCGCGCCCTTCTTGCCGTAGCCAGCCTAGCCCTAGCGATGCCGGTCATGGCAGCGCCGGTGGCTCCTGGTTTCAACACAAGCCAGCTCGCCCGTAATGATGATGCTTCAACAGGGCCGGTGGCATTGGGCTTTTCCGCCAACTACTTCGGCGTCACCTATGTCAACGCCTTCGTCAGCAACAACGGCTACCTGACCTTCGAGGCCGCGCAGGACACCTACACGCCGTCAGGCCTCGGAGCAGGCTACTTGGGGCAGCCGATCATCGCTGCCTTCTTTGCCGACGTTGACACCCGCAACGCTGCCAGCGGCATCGCGAGCTACGGCACCGGCACCTACGCCGGCCGTGCAGCATTCGGCGCGACTTGGCCGGCCGTCGGCTACTTCCCGAGTGCGGCCGATAAGCTGAACACGTTCCAGATTATCCTGACCGACCGCTCCGACACTGGCAGCGGCAACTTCGACATCTACTTAAATTACGAAGCCATCCAGTGGGAGACCGGCAGTGAAAGCCGCGGCACGAACGGCTTTGGGGGCACCTCCGCGGCGGCCGGGTTCAATGCCGGCTTGGGCAACCAGGCCGGGACTTTTTTCGAAATTGCCGGCTCGCGCGTGAATGGCGCTTTCCTGGATGGGGGTTCCAACGCACTTGTCAGCAATACCAATGACGGCGTCGCCGGGCAGTTCTTATTCAACGTACGGAACGGCGGCGTTGTCGTAACGCCCCCCACCGACGTGCCGGAACCTGCAACCATCGCCCTGCTTGGCTTCGGCCTTGTCGGCTTGGCAATTATACGGCGACGCCTCTAGCACGTGCGGCCCGGGCGACCACCCCGGCCGTTCAGGTTTCGTGCGGGTTACCCACCAGTCAGGCTCATGTGCCGCGACACCGACGGCACCGCGACGCGCCGATCAATTACAAAGTCATGCCCCTTCGGCTTGAGCGTGATCGCCGCCCGGATCGCTGCGTCCAGGCCGTCCTCGTCAACGCCCGACCGCAGCACCCGGCGCAAATCCGCCGCGTCGTCTTGCCCCAGGCACAGATACAGCGTTCCCGTGCACGTCAGCCGCACCCGATTGCAGCTCTCGCAGAAATTATGCGTCATTGGCGTGATGAACCCGACCCGCGCGCCGGTCTCCGCCACGTCGAAGTACCGCGCGGGACCGCCGGTCTGGTAGCTCGTCTCGTTCAGCGTCCAGCGCTGCCGCAACCGCGCCCGCACGATGGACAGCGGCAGGTACTGGTCGGTCCGGTCGCCGCCGATGTCGCCCATTGGCATGGTCTCGATCAGGCACAAATCGTGCCCGCGCTCGCCGCACCAAGCCAGCATGTCGCTGATCTCGTCCTCGTTCACCCCGCGCAGCGCCACCGCATTGACCTTCACGTGCAGCCCGGCCGCCTTTGCCGCCGCGATGCCGTCCAGCACCTTCTCAATCCGACCCCAGCGGGTGATGGCGGTAAACTTTGCCGGCTCCAGCGTGTCGAGGCTCACGTTCACCCGGCGCACCCCGGCCGCGAACAGCGAGTCCGCATGCTTAGCCAACTGCGTCCCGTTGGTGGTCAGCGTCAGCTCCTGCAGCCCGGTCCCAAGCCGGGCGCCCAGCCGCTGGAACAACGTCAGCACGTCACGCCGCACCAGCGGCTCGCCCCCAGTGATGCGCAGCTTCACCACGCCCAGCCGAATGAACGCCGCGCACAGCCGCTCCAGCTCCTCCAGCGACAGCACGTCCGACTTCGGCAGGAACGTCATGTCTTCAGACATGCAATACACGCAGCGCAGGTCGCAGCGGTCAGTGACGGAGACACGGAGATAGGTGATGGCGCGGCCAAACGGATCAATCATGTCCTATAGTGTCGGCGCTTCGGACCTCCGGTTCAAGCAGGGTTGTTCAGGCGTCGTCGTCCAGGATTTCCAGCGCCACCACCGCAGCGTTCACCAGCACCTTGCCCGCATGCTCGAAATTCACTGTGACCCGGTCCCCGACTACGGACTGCACCTGGCCCACGCCCCAGTCCGGTCGCCCCGGATGCCGAACCCGCTGCCCCGGCTCAATCAACGAGCCCCTCACGCCAGCCCGCCCCGCGCCGCCACGGGCCATAGGCACTCGACCCGGCCGCCACGCACGCCGACGTACCAGTCGAACCGGTCCACCGTCGGGTCGCAGTGCCCCGGCACCAGCCGCAGCCGCTCGCCCAGCTTCGGCCCGGCTGTCTCGGCGCCCCACTCAAGCTTGCCGTGCTCGTCGGACGCTCCGGTGTAACGCACCCCGTCCCGCCCCCACACCAGCGGCAGCCCGCTGTCCACCGCCACAGCCTTGTGCCCAGCGTCCACCACGCCAAGCCCCGTGCGGGCCTGGCTCATCACCGTCGCCAGCACGAACAACGCCTGGCGGAAGCCAGCCGCCGCGCCACCCCGGTTGCGCGCATAATCCGCGTCCATGAAGCAGTAGCTGCCGGCCTGGATCTCATTGTAGCAGCCGGACGCCGCCTCGATCTCGAACGTCCCGGTGCCGGCTCCACCCACGACCGCGCACTCCAGCCCGCGCTGCCGCAACTGCTCCACCGTTCGCCGCGCGCCGTCGATGGCGCCGCCAATCGCCTGTGCCCGCTCGTCGGGCGTGCGAAGGTGCTGGGCGCTGCCGTGGTAGGCCTGGATGCCGCCGAACACCAGGTGCTTCGACCCGGCGATCCGCTCCGCCAGCGCCACCGCCTCCGGCCCAGGCGTCACGCCGGCACGCGCCGCGCCTATGTCTATTTCCACCAAGACCGTCAGCCGCTGCCCCACCGCCTCCGCCGCCGCCTCAATTCGCGCGACGTTGGCCGCGTCGTCGGCGCACACCGCCACCCACGCGATCCGTGACAGCGCCGCGAGCCGGGCCAGCTTGGCGTCGCCCACCACCTCGTTGCTGACCAGGATGTCCGGCACCCCGCCCCACGCCAGCACCTCCGCCTCCGCCACCTTCTGCACGCACTGGCCGACGGCGCCCCGAGCCATCTGCAGGTGCGCGATGACCGGGGACTTATGCGTCTTGGCGTGCGCCCGCAGCCGCGCGCCGGTCGGCGCCAGCAACCCTGCCATCCGATCCAGGTTATGCTCGAACGCGTCGAGGTCGATCAGCAACGCCGGCGTATCGACCTCGTCCTCACGCATGCCAGGTTGGGCCGGAGGCGGTTGCAGCATGGCTTAGTGCCCGGCGTTCTCTCCGGAGAAGTCCGGCGCTGCCAGCCCGGACGCCATCAACTGCTCGGCCAGAGCGCCTTTGAGCCGCTCCAGCCCGGCCGCTTCCCGCGCCTCCGCCCGTGCCACCAGCACGGCCTGGGTGTTGGACGCGCGCAGCAACCACCAACCATCGTCCGTCAGCACCCGCACCCCGTCGATGTCGTTCACGTCCGCCCGCGCTGCCCGCAACCGGCCCGCGACCTCCTGCACCACCGCGAACTTCCGCGTGTCGGCGCAATCGAACCGCAGCTCCGGCGTGCTCACGGTTTGCGGCATCGCCAGCCGCACCTCGGATAGCTTGCCAGGCATCCGGGCCACGATGCCCATCAACCGCACCGCGACGTACAACGCGTCGTCAAAGCCGTACCAGCGGTCGGCGTAAAATATGTGCCCGGACATCTCGCCGGCGAACGGCGCGCCGATCTCGGCCATCTTCGCCTTAATCAGGCTATGCCCGGTCTTGAACATCAGCGGCTGTCCGCCAGCCCGGCCGATCTCGTCATACAACACCTGGCTCGCCTTCACGTCGGCGATGATGGTGGCGCCCGGATGGGTCCGCAGCACGTCGCGCGCCAGCACCACCAGCAACTGGTCGCCAACCAGGATGCCGCCGCCGTCGTCCACCACGCCGATCCGGTCGGCGTCCCCGTCGAAGCCGATGCCCAGGTCCGCGCCCTGCTCACGCACCGCGGCGATCAGTTGCTCCTGGTTGCGCGCGATGGTCGGGTCCGGATGGTGCGCCGGGAAGCGCCCGTCGATCTCCGCGTTCAGCACCGTGTGCTCGCCGGGCAGCACCTTGAGCAGCCGGGTCAGCACCTCGCCCGCGGCGCCGTTGGCGTTGTCCCACACGACCTTGAGCCGGCTGTCCCCACCATCCCAGTCCTGCAGCAGCCGCGCCACGTACTGGTCCGTCACATTCACCGCACGGTCGGTGCCAGGGGCCGCGTCCACCACGTCGCCCGCCGCCGCCAACGCGCCGAGCGCCTGGATGTCCGCGCCAAAAAAGGCTTTGCGGCCCAGCATCATCTTGAAACCGTTGTAGTCCGGCGGGTTGTGGCTGCCAGTCACCATCACCGCGCCGTCTGTCTCCAGCGTGGTCGCGGCGTAATACAGCAGCGGCGTCGGCCCGCGTCCCACCCGCAGCACCTCCATCCCGCTGGCTTTCAGGCCCTCGGTCAGCGCCCCCGCCAGCTCCGGCGAGGACAGCCGTCCGTCATAACCCACCGCCACCGTGCGCCCGCCAGCCCGCGCCACCACGGTGCCGAAGCTCCGCCCGATGGCGAACGCATCAGCCGCGTGCAGGGTGCGGCCGACCACGCCGCGGATGTCGTACTCCCGGAGGCTAGTCGGGTCGAACTGGTGCTTGAACTCTGTCACGCGCACTCTCCGCAATACCGTGCCATGAACGCCCGCACGTCAGCCGCCATGTCCGGCCGCTTCAGCGCGAACGCGATCTGCGCCTCAAGGAAACCGATCTTGTCGCCGCAGTCGAACCGCCGCCCTTCGTATCGCAGCCCATGGAACGGCGTATGTCCAATCATCTTTGCCATCGCGTCGGTGAGCTGCACCTCGTTGCCTGCGCCCCGCTCCATCATTGACAGGTGCCCGATCACCTCCGGCAGCAGCACATAACGCCCGATGACCGACAAGTTGCTGGGCGCGTTGGCGGGTTGCGGCTTTTCCACCAGGCCCAACACCTCCACCAGGCGTCCGTCGTCGTGCCCCACGCGCAGGACGCCATACTTGTGCGTCTGGTCCGGCGGCACTTCGGTCACTGCCACGATGTTCCCGCCGGTCTCGGCATAGGCGGACGCGAGCTGTTGCAGGCACGGCGTGTCGCTCAGCACCAAGTCGTCCGGCAGCAGGATCGCGAACGGGTCGTCGCCGATGAACGCACGCGCGCACCAGATAGCGTGCCCGAGCCCCAACGGCACCTGCTGCCGCACCGTGGCGATGGAGCCGGGCGGCACCTTCATGCCGTCCAGCATCGCCAGCATCTCGGTCTTGCCACGCTCCCGCAGCGTGGCCTCCAACTCGTAAGACACATCGAAATGGTCGATCAGCGCCGTCTTGCCGCGGCCGGACACCAGGCAGAACTGCTCGATCCCCGCCGCCCGCGCTTCCTCGACCGCATACTGGATCAGCGGCTTGTCCACCACCGGCAGCATCTCCTTGGCCATCGCCTTGGTTGCCGGCAGGAACCGGGTGCCCAAACCCGCCACCGGCAGCACAGCCTTGCGCAGCTTCTTGATCACGTGCGTGCGTTCCCGTACTTGTTAATAAGCTTCCGGTGGAGTGGTGCCACGCGGCACGCCTGGCAGCAAGCTAACGCCGCCTTAGCAGCACGTCCTTCGCCTGGTTGACCCGGGACGCCAGCCAGTCGGACCCGCCGCTGTCCGGATGCGCCACCCGCATGAGGCGAACCCAAGCCGCCCGCACGTCCGCGTCGCTCACCGGGTCGCGCAGGCCCAGCACGCCCAGCGCCTCTGCCCGGCTCATTCTCGGTCCCTTCGGGGCTTGGGTGACGCCCTGCGCCTCCCGCCACCAGCTCCAGGCGAGCGGACCCAGCAGCACCAGGCCGCCCAGCGCCGTCGCGCCCCGCCCGGTGAACAGCAGCATTGCCACCAGGCTCAGCCCGGCCAGCGCCGCCACCCACGCCAGCAGCGACTTGATGCTCGAAACCTCGGCGGCCGAGAACCGCTGCGCCGCCCATAGCAGCAACGCCAACGCTCCTAGTCCAAGCGCCAGGACGATCATGCCGGGTTCGTCATCAGCGTGTGCCGGCCGCCTCGGCTGGCTGCGCCTGCATCGCCAGCACCGCGCTCATGTTGACAATGCCCCGCGCCGTGACGCTTGGCACCAGAACATGCAGCGGCTTCGACAGGCCCAGCAGCAGCGGCCCTATCGGCAGCCCGTCCCCGGCGGCCGACAGCAGGGTGAAGCCGATGTTCGCGGCGTCCAGCGTCGGCATCACCAGCAGGTTCGCAACCCCTTCCAGCCGGCTGTCCGGCACCGCGCGGTCCCGCAGCGTTTCCACCAGCGCCGCGTCCGCGTGCATCTCGCCGTCCACCTCCAGCTCCGGGTGCTGCGCGCGGATCAGCCGCAGCGCCTGCCGCATCTTGCGCGCGCTGTCCGAGTTGCTGGAGCCGAAGCTTGAGTGCGACAGCAAGGCCACCTTGGGCACGATGCCGAACGTGCGCACCGCCTCCGCCGCCAATGACGTCATTTCCGCCACCTGCTCCGCCGTCGGCTCCACGTTCATGTGCGTGTCGCACACGAACAGCACGCCCGCCTGCAGGATAAGGCCGGACAGGCCGTAGATGCGCGACACCTCCGGCCGTTTCGGGATAATCGGCATGGCATACGACATATGCCGCCACCAGTCCCCGGTGCCGCCGCAAATGGCCGCGTCCGCCAGCCCGGCTTGCAGCATCATGCCCGCCGCCACGGTGCCGCGCCGCACCATGCGCCGGGCGGCTGCGTCCGGTGGCGCGCCGCGGCGTCCAGCTAGGCGCTGGTACGCCGCCACCAACGGGTCGAACACCTCCCGGTCCTCGGCCGGGTCCAGCACCCGCACAGACTCCTGCAGGTCCAGCCGCAGGCCCATCTCCCGCACCCGTTGCTGGATCACCGCCCGGCGTCCCAGCAGGATCGGCGCGGCCAGCCCGTCATCCACCACCGTCTGCACCGCCCGCAGCACGCGCTCGTCCTCGCCCTCGGCATACACGATGCGCCTCACGTTGCGCTGCGCCGCCTCAATGACCGGGCGCATGAGCTGGCCGGAGCGGAACACGAACTTCTCCAGCTCCCGCCGGTACGCCGCGAAGTCCGTGATGGGCCGCTGCGCCACTCCGCTCCGCATCGCCGCCGCCGCGACTGCCGGCGCGATCTGCAGGATCAGGCGAGGATCGAACGGCTTCGGGATGATATAGTCCGGGCCGAATACCGGGGCCGCGCCGCCGTAGGCCGCCGCCACAACCTCGCTTGCCTCCACCCGCGCCAGCACCGCAATCGCCTCGACGCACGCGACCTTCATTTCCTCGTTGATCTCGCTGGCGCCCACGTCCAGCGCGCCGCGGAAGATGAATGGGAAACACAGCACGTTGTTGACCTGGTTCGGATAGTCGCTCCGCCCAGTCGCCATGATCGCGTCCGGGCGCACCGCCCGCACCGCCTCAGGCAGGATTTCCGGGTCCGGGTTGGCCAGTGCCAGGATCAGCGGCTTGTCCGCGAGCAACCCGAGCCACTCGGCCTTCAGCACCCGCGGCGCCGACAGCCCAAGGAACACGTCCGCGCCCGCCAACACGTCCTTAAGTGTCCGCGCGTCGGTTTGCCGGGCATAGCGCGCCATGTTCGGCGCCATGTCGGGGTCCCGCCCGGCATACACTACGCCTTTCACGTCCGTGAGCGTCACGTTGCTGGCCGGTAGCCCCATCGCCACCAGCAAGTCCACGCACGCCAGCGCCGCAGCGCCTGCGCCGGAGGTCACCAGCTTGACCTCCTCAAGCTTCTTGCCCTGCACCAGCAGGCCGTTGCGCACCGCAGCCGCCACGATGATGGCCGTGCCGTGCTGGTCGTCGTGGAACACCGGGATGCCCATGCGCTCCCGCAGCCGCCGCTCGATCTCGAAGCACTCCGGCGCCTTGATGTCCTCGAGGTTGATCGCCCCGAACGTCGGCTCCAGCGCCGCCACCACCGACACGAACAGGTCAGGATCCTGCGCATCCACCTCGATGTCGAACACGTCGATGCCGGCGAACTTCTTGAACAGGACCGCCTTGCCCTCCATCACCGGCTTGCCCGCGAGTGCCCCGATGTTGCCGAGGCCCAGCACCGCCGTGCCGTTCGAGATCACCGCCACCAGGTTGCCCCGCGCCGTGAGGTCCCGGGCAGTGTCGGGGTTCGCCATGATCTCCTCGCACGCCGCCGCGACCCCCGGCGAGTACGCCAAGGCGAGGTCGCGCTGCGTCGCCATGCGCTTGGTCGGCTCGACCGTGAGCTTACCGGCCCGTGGCAGTCGATGGTAGTCCAGGGCCGCCTTGCGGAAGTCGTCATCCATCGTCGTCAAGCCTCCAAACCGGGCCGCCAAGGATCATGCAACCCGCGCGTGAAGGCAATGCGAGCCGAGGCGGCCTCACGTCAGTGCCTCATCCCCGGAACGCGGAACCTGGCGCCTGCCGGCCCGGCGCCTGCGGCGTCATCAGGATAATCGGGCGTCCGTCGTCATACCGGAAATTCGCGCCGGTGAGGGCGTCCACCACGGCGCCGGGCACGCCCCCGAAAATGACGTTGCCAACGGTGACGAGGGTGAACCTAGCCTCGATCCGGACCAGCGCGGGCTCCCAGCCCGGCTTGCGGCAGACCACGATAAGATCGTCCTTGCTCCGCTGCACCAGCATGGTTCCAGGCGTCGAGGCAATCTGGCCCAGCTCCTCGCCGCCACGCTGCACGGTGCAGGCAGCGCCAACGGGCGCGGTGCGAACCGTGACGTACTGGTTGTCGCCGTCTATGATGCTCGCGCAACCCGGCAATAGGCCTACGGCTAACAAGCCTGGACGGAACCAGCGCATGGCGACTCCCAACGTTGAACGCACGAGCCCTGCCATCATACCGAAAGTGCACCAAAACAGCATGGCGCTGGATGCTGCCCGCGCGTTCAAGGCTTCAAGCCGCCTTGGCGCAACGCGTTGGCTCACAGCCGGCGTTCAGGACATCAGGGAGGACCAGGCTGGTATGCGGTCGAGAAGACTCGAACTTCCACAGGGTTTCCCCCACAAGCACCTCAAGCTTGCGCGTCTACCATTTCGCCACGACCGCACCGTGCCGGAGACGGGCGTATAGCCGATGCCGCCGCCGGATTCAATGCTGCCCGAAGGCCTTGACTGGCGCATCGAGCCCGGCTTGCTGCCCTATCCGGACGCGCTCGCCGTCATGCAGGCCCGTGTGGAGCAAATTTACGCCGGGCAGGCCTCGGAACAGGTCTGGCTTGTGGAGCACCCGCCGCTCTATACCGCCGGCACCTCCGCCAGGGCTGATGACCTGGCGCTGCCCACCCGCTTCCCGGTCTTCAACGCCGGACGCGGCGGCCAATGGACCTATCATGGACCCGGCCAGCGCACCGCCTACGTGATGCTCGACCTGACCCGGCCGCACGGCACGGTCCGCCCCCGCGATGTCCGCGCCTTCGTGCATGGCCTGGAGGAGTGGCTGATCGGCGCCCTGGACCACTTCAACGTGCGTGGCGAGCGCCGGGAGGGCCGGGTCGGCATTTGGGTCGTGGACCGCGCCACCGGCGCCGAGGCCAAGATCGCCGCAATCGGCGTCCGCGTCACCCGCTGGATAAGCTGGCACGGCATCGCCCTGAACGTCGATCCCGACCTCACGCACTTCAGCGGCATCGTGCCCTGCGGCATCCCGGACCATGGCGTCACCAGCCTGCACGCCCTTGGCCTGCCAGTGACGATGGAGGACGCGGACCTGGCGCTCCGTCACGCATGGGACAGCGTGTTCGGCGCTATCGTGCCGTCGGCGCTGCCTGGAACCCCGGAGTTCGCACCGGCTCCGCCGCACTGATCTCGACCTCTGTGACCGCAGCCAGCGCCGGCCCGCGCCAGCACGCCTGTATCAGTGCGGCAACGGCAGCGTCGCTCCCGGACACCACCGCCTCGACCCGGCCGTCGCCGAGGTTCCTCACCCACCCGCAAACCCCAAGCGCCGACGCCTGGCCAGTCAACCAATGCCGGTAGCCGACGCCCTGCACCCGGCCGCTGATCAGCAGCCGCCGGGCCGTCATGCGGCGCGGCACAGATGAAGGTACCTCTCCGCCAACCGGATGTCCGCCAGCACCTGGTCCAACCGCGCGGTGGCGGCGGCGTCCTCACCCCACTGCTCCCGCTGGAACAGCTCATCCAGGTTCGCCACCTGGAACGCCGTTTCGGCATCCAGCGCTCCGGCCTCGAGCGCCAAGCCCAGCACCGCGCTCCCCATCGCTGGCACAGCGATCCCGAGCGCCGCCAATGCATGCGCCGGCATGGCCGCGTATGCCTGCCGTATCCGCGCCAACGCCTCCGGACGTTGCGGCCGGTGCACGATCCCCTCGGTGGCGTCCAGCCATACGCCATGGGTCCGATGCAGCCAGTCCAGCCATGGCTGCCACTCCCGGGCCTGCCGCACCACGAGCGCCTCCGGATGCGCCGCCCGGTAGCACAGCAGGTCGCTTTCGCTGTACTCCGCGATGCCAGCCGCGACCGGCAACGGGTTTGGCGCGATCCGGTCCTGCGCGGTGCCGGCAAGCCGGGTCAGCGGCACGTCCTCCATGGACATCTCGCCGCCTTTGCCACCGCCTGCCGCCTGCCACTCGGCCGCAACCGCCTCCGCCAACGGCGCGCCCGCCAGCACCAGCGGCGACCCGCCCGGTATCCGCATCGGCTTGCCGTCCAGCAGCACGATCAAGCCGCCCTCCCCGCGCTCAACGGTCGCGGTCTCCCAAAATCGACGCACGTCCTCTCCTACCGAAACAATCCGCGCAGCAAGTCCGCCGGCTTCGTGCTGCGTGCTTCCGGCGCCGCTGGCGCTGGACCGACCTTGCCGTCCCGCGCCAACACCAGCGCCGGCCCGCACTCGTCGGCGCTGCCCTGCGTCAACGCGCCAATCACCACCCCGATCCGCCCCGGCTGCGTCGCGCCCGCATCCATGGCCACCTGCGGCTTCAGGAACGTGCCGCCGACCCGCGCCGAGACGCCAACGCCGGCACCGCCCAGCCGCACCAGCGGCCGCAACCGCAAATCCAGCGTCTCCGCCGCCAGGTTCGCCCTGCCCTCGCCCTCAAGCCGCAGCCGCGTGGTGTCCAGCAGCAACGCCCGTACCGTCGCCTGTCCCTTCACCGCGTCCACCCGCACCGCGAGACAGCGCACCCGGCTCCGGCCACCGGCGTCGAACGGCAGGTTGGTCACCCGCAACGCCTCACCGAGATGGTCCACCAGCCACCGGTTCTCCAGCTCCCCGTCCACCATGGCAGCGCCCACGTGCCCGTCGAGCGCCGCCGCGATCTCACGCACGCTGCGCCCGCTCCCACGCAACGCCACGTCCAAATCAAGCGCCCCGATGGCGTCGATCCCTAGCAACGGCCCAATCGCCAGCCCCGGCGCCCACGCCGTCAGCGCCACATCCGGCGACTCGGCCGCGCCACCCACGCCCACTTGCGCCGTCACCAGGCCACCCGGCGTCACGAACCGCATGGGATCAAGCCGCAACCGCCCGTCCTGCAGCAGCACCTGGGCGTCCAACTCGCGGTATGTTCGGCCACGCCAGGTCATCTCCGCGACCGCAAGGTGGACATCCGCGTCCATCCGGCGCAGCGCGGCAAACGGCAGCGGCGTGTCCGGCAACAGCCGGGTTGGCGGCGCGTCCGGACCCGGCGCACTGGCCACCGGCGGCGCGGGAGGTAGTGGAGCGGTCGGCATGCCCATGGCCCATGCATCCAAGTCCAGCCGCTGCGACGCCAGAGAACCTCGGATTGATGGCCGCGGCTGCCATCCAATCACGAAATCACCAGCCAGATCACCCTGCGGCATGACGCCGAGCGAAACCTGCACCGGGATCGGTCCCGGCCCAAACAACGCCGACAAGCTTCCCACGTTGCCGGCCAGCGTGACCGGCTGGCCCCGCAACACAGCATCCGCCGCCAACTGAACCGGCTGTTCCAGCGCCGGCGCATCGAGGTTGGCCCGCGTCAAGCTCAGCCCCGGCATCAAAGTCCCAAGCTCCGCCGGACCAGCTTGCGCCTTGAGGGAGGCCAGCTTGCCAGCCAGCAACCGCGCGGAAAGCTGGACGCCCTGCACCGCCGGCAGCGTCCGCCCGGCTGCCGGGGACAAGGAGGCCAAGTCGGCCACCGCCGCCGTAAGGTCAACCGCCTCCGCCGGCACGCCCACCGCCGTTACGGACAGGCCGGTTCCAGCCAACCGCAAATCCAGCGGCATGATCGCCACCGCCCCGAGCGGCCCGGTGGTCCCCGTCACCGTAAGCGGCAGCCTCGCCACGATCAGCGCGCCGTCCACTCGCACCAGGTCCGCCGCCCCTGTGCTGGAGGCCAGCAGGTTGGGAGCCCTCAGTTCCGTCAGGCGTTCGCCGCTCCGCCATGCAAACCTGCCATCCCGGATACGCACGCCGTCAATGTACAAATCCATGCGCGACTTAACGGACGCCGGCTGCATTGGCCCGGTGGACGGCGGTTCCGCAGCGCGGGCGAACACCCAGTTTCCCCGTCCCTCGGCGTCGCACTCCAGCAGCACATCCGGTTGCTGGACCGTGACGCCGCGCACTTCCACGCGCCGCGACAGCAGCGGCCACAACGCGACCTGCGCCTCAACCGCGTCGATCAGCGCCATGTCCGGCCGCGAGAACCCGGGCGGGTTGGCCAGGCGCACGTCCCGCACCCGCAGCGTGGGCGTGAACGACCAGCCTACCTCGATTGGCCCGGCCAAGGTCAGCTCCCGCCCGGTTGCCTGCCGCACCGCGTCCGCGATCCGGGCCTTGATCTCCGCCTGGTCAAACCAAACGGCGAACCCCGCCACCGCAGCCAGCGGCAGCAGCACTGCGACTGCGAGCAGAACCCACAGGACCCGCCTCATCGCCGCACCGGCGGCGCCGCTGGCACAGCGCTGAAGCCCAGCGTCCGGAACGTCTCCCGCATGTGCGGCGCAAGCTCTGCCTCCACCACCAACCGACCGCCCGCCGGGTGCGGCAGGTCGAGCGCCCGCGCATGCAGGTGCAGCTTGTCAGACAACCCCTCGACCGCCGCGCTGCCCGCGCCATTCTGGTCCGGCTCGTGGTATTTGAGGTCGCCCACGATGGGCGCCCCGAGCGCCACGCAATGCACCCGCAACTGGTGCGTCCGCCCGGTGATCGGCGACAGCTCAAGCCAGGCGAGCTTCTGTCCGGCGTTGTCGAGGGTCGCATAATCGGTGACCGCCCGCGCCGCCTCGGCGTCGTCCCGTGCCGCCGGGATGCTGCGCTCCCCACGCGGGCCGGTGTAGCGGATCAACGGCAGGTCGATCCGCCCCTCGACCGGCACCGGCCGGCCGGCCACCACCGCCCAGTAGGTCTTCCGCACGTCCCGCCCCCGGAACGCCGCCGCCAGCTTCGCCGCCGTGCCCGGCGTCCGCGCCAGCACCAGCGCCCCGGACGTGTCCCGGTCCAGCCGGTGCACCAGCCGCGGCCGGTGCGCGCTGCCCATCCGCAACCCATCCAGCAGCCCGTCCAGGTGCCGCACGATGCCGGGGCCGCCCTGCACCGCTAGTCCGTGTGGCTTGTTCAGCACGATGACCTGATCGTCCTGATACAGCACCATGCCCTCCAGCTCGCGCTGGATGGTCGGACTGAACTGCGGCACGGCCGCCGCCGGCTTCGGCGCCGCCACGGACGGCAACGGAGGCACCCGGACCGCCTGGCCTGGCGCCAGCCGGGTCGCCGCCTCCGCGCGCTTGCCATCCACCCGGATTTGCCCGGTCCGGCACAGCTTCTGGATGACGCCCTGGGTCGTGTCAGGAAAATGCCGCCGGAACCAGCGGTCCAGCCGCAGCTCCGCCTCGTCGTCCGTCACGGCCCGCATCTCGACGCTCATTTCCGCTCCTGCCTCAGCGTGGCCCAGTGCGCGAGCCGCCGGCCCACCTCACGCTCGAACCCACGCTCGCCCGCCTTGAAGAACGCCTGCCGCTGCATCCCGTCCGGAAAGTAATCCTGGCCAGAGAACGCGTCTTCCGTGTCATGGTCGTACGCATAGCCCTTTCCGTAGCCGAGTTCCCGCATCAGCCGGGTTGGCGCGTTCAGGATGTGCGTGGGCGGCGTCAGGCTGCCCGTGGCCGCTGCCGCCGCGGTTGCAGCCTTGTAGGCCGTATACAATGCGTTCGATTTCGGCGCGGCGCCCAAGTAAAGGATCGCTTGCGCAATGGCCAGCTCCCCCTCGGGGCTGCCCAACCGCTCGTAAGCCTCCCAAGCCGCCATCGCCTGCGTCAACGCTTGGGGGTCAGCCATGCCGATGTCCTCGGACGCGAACCGCACCAGTCGGCGCGCCACGTAACGCGCATCCTCCCCGCCCGCCACCATGCGCGCGAACCAGTATAGCGCCGCATCCGGGTCCGACCCGCGCAACGACTTGTGCAGCGCGGAAATCAGGTTGAAGTGCTCGTCCCGGTCCCGGTCATACAGTGCCGGCCGCCGCCCGACTGCCGCCGCCAGCCCGGCCGCATCCAACGGCGTCGCGTTCGGCAGGCTCAGCAACTGCTCCGCCATGTTCAGCAAGTAGCGGCCATCGCCGTCCGCCATGGCGCACAACGACGCCCGTGCCTCGGGCGACACCGGCAACCTCCGGTTCGCCGCCGCCTCCGCCCTCGATAGCAACGTCTCTAATGCGGCGTCGTCAAGTCGCCGCAGCACCAGCACCTGGCACCGCGACAGCAAGGCCTCGTTCAACGCGAACGACGGGTTTTCCGTGGTGGCGCCCACCAGCACGATGGTCCCGTCCTCGACCACTGGCAGGAAACCGTCCTGCTGGGCCCGGTTGAACCGATGCACCTCGTCCACGAACAGCAACGTGCGCTGCCCGGCCTGGCGTCGCCGCCCCGCGTCCTCAAAAGCGCGCTTAAGGTCGGCCACCCCGGAAAACACCGCCGACATCGAAGCGAAATGCAACCCCGCCGCTTCCGCCAGCAGCCGCGCAATGGTGGTCTTACCGACGCCGGGCGGACCCCAGAGGATTAGGGATGCCAACGCGTGCTGTTCCAACATGCGCGACAGCGACCCACCCGGCCCAATGAGCTGCGGCTGTCCCACGACATCGCCCAGGCTTGCCGGACGCAACCGCTCCGCCAACGGCGAAGTGACCGCCGGACCCGCAAACAGGTCCGCAGCCGGCGCAGGACGACGCGACGTCATGTTCGGGAAATGGGAAGCCCCGGCCCGCGATGCGAGGCGTCCCGGCCCTTAATCAGGCCGCCGGCTGGTCCTCATCGCCGGCTGGCTCAGTACGCGGGCCGCTGTCCTGTCCCTTGGCGGCCGGGTCGCGGTCAATCAGCTCGATCACCGCCATGTCGGCGGCATCGCCGTACCGCACGCCTGCCTTCAGCACCCGGCAGTACCCGCCTGGACGCGCCCGGTAACGATCCGCCAACGAGCTGAACAGCTTGTCGACGATGCGTTCGTCCTGCAACTGCGCAATCGCCTGTCGCCTCGCGTGCAGCCCGCCACGCTTGCCGAGCGTGATCAACTTCTCCGCAACCGGCCGCAGCTCCTTGGCCTTCGGCAGTGTCGTCGTGATCTGCTCATGTTTGATCAGCGCCACGGCCATGTTCCGGAACATGGCTAGGCGATGGCTCGAGGTGATATTGAGTTTGCGGCCTGAAACACCGTGGCGCATAGCGAAACCTCCTTAAACCGGGCTTAGAAAGGCTCGTCCAGCCGCTTGGCCAGGTCCTCGATGTTTTCCGGCGGCCAGCCCGCCACGCTCATGCCGAGCGCCAAGCCCATCGCCGTCAGCACTTCCTTAATCTCGTTCAGGCTCTTGCGGCCGAAGTTCGGCGTGCGCAACATTTCCTGCTCGGTCTTTTGCACGAGGTCGCCGATATACACGATATTGTCGTTCTTGAGGCAGTTCGCGCTTCGTACCGACAGCTCAAGCTCGTCAACCTTGCGCAAAAGGTTGCGGTTGAACGGCAGGTCATCCTGGATTTCATCGGCCCGCGCGAGCTGCGGCTCGTCGAAGTTGATGAACAACTGCAACTGGTCCTGCAGGATGCGCGC
>CAXTCN010000011.1:0-89367 GCA_964242575.1 uncultured Acetobacteraceae bacterium
TGCCGTTCCAGCGGCAGGACTTCACCGACCTGTTCCGCATCATGCACGGCCTGCCCGTCACCATCCGCCTGCTAGACCCGCCGCTGCACGAGTTCCTGCCGCACGCCGAGGCGGAGTTGGCGGAGGTGGCGGCGGCCACCGGCCATGACCTGGAGCACGTGCGCCGCCGGGCCAGCGAGTTGGCGGAGGCGAACCCGATGCTGGGCCACCGCGGTTGTCGCCTCGGCGTGTCGTACCCGGAAATCTATGAGATGCAGGCCCGCGCCATCTTCGAGGGCGCCATCGCCGCGGCCAAGGAGACGGGAGAGGCGCCAGTGCCAGAGATCATGATCCCGCTGATCGGCACGCGGCGGGAGCTGGAGATCACCCGCGCCCAGGTGGATCAGGTCGCGGCGGCGGTGTTCAAGGAACAGGGCCAGACTATCGAGTACCTGGTCGGCACCATGATCGAGCTGCCGCGCGCCGTGCTGGTGGCGGACCGGATCGCCGAGATCGCGGACTTTTTCAGCTTCGGCACCAATGACCTTACGCAGACCGTGTTCGGCCTGTCCCGCGACGATGCAGGACGTTTCCTGCCGGCCTACGTGGACGCAGGGATACTTCCAAAGGACCCGTTCGTGTCCATCGACGTCGAGGGCGTGGGCGCGATGGTGCGCATGGCGGCCGATAAGGGTCGCGCCACTAAGAACGCGCTCAAGATGGGCATCTGCGGCGAGCACGGCGGCGACCCGGCCAGCATCGCGTTCTGCGAGGAGGTCGGGCTGGACTACGTGTCGTGCAGCCCCTACCGAGTCCCAGTCGCCAGGCTGGCGGCGGCGCAGGCGGCATTGGGAGTCGGCGTGGACAAGACGGCGTAGTGACCGCCCGTCATGCCTGATCCGGTCCCGCCCAAGCCCGTACCCGCGCAGCGCCCTGCGGCCGAGCAGGCCCGGCGCGACCGCGAGGCGGCGGCGTTGCGCGACAACCTGAAGCGCCGCAAAGAACAGGCCCGCGCACGCCAGGACCCGCCGCAAAAAGCGCCTGGCCCGGACCTTGGTTTGCCGCCGGACCCTGAGGTAGGCTAAGCAAACTCCTACAGGTTTGCGCCCAGACAAACATCTAAGCAGTCCTGCGTAGCCTGTGCTGCCCCGCGCGCAGCACAGGCTACGCAGGACTGCTTAGACGCACGCCCTCCCCCGCCGAGGTACCCATGCCCGTGATGCCCGACCACTGGATTCGCCGCATGGCGCAGGAGCACGCCATGATCGAGCCGTTCGTCGAGACGCAGAAACGGGACGGCGTCATCAGCTACGGCCTGTCCAGCTACGGCTACGACGCCCGCGTCGCGGACGACTTCCGCGTGTTCACCAACGTGGACAGCGCGGTGGTGGACCCAAAGGCGTTCAGCGCCGACAGCTTCGTGCACCGCAGCGGCCCCACCTGCACCATCCCGCCCAACTCGTTCGCCTTGGCGCACACCGTCGAGTACTTCCGCATACCCCGGGATATCCTAGTGATTTGCCTTGGCAAGAGCACTTACGCCCGCTGCGGCATCATCGTGAACGTGACGCCGCTGGAGCCGGAGTGGGAGGGCCAGGTCACCATCGAGATCAGCAACACCACCCCGCTCCCGGCCCGCATCCACGCGCATGAGGGCATCTGCCAGTTCCTGTTCCTGCGCGGCGACAGCGCGCCCGACGTGAGCTATGCCGACAAGAACGGCAAGTACATGCGCCAGCGCGGCGTCAGCCTGCCGCGGATGTGAGGGGCGCAGCCATGGACCGTATCCGTATCCGCGGCGGGCAGCCGCTGCATGGCGACATCCACATCGGCGGCGCCAAGAACGCGGCGCTGCCGCTGATGACCGCCGGCATGTTGACCGATGACCGCCTGGTGCTGACCAACGTGCCGCGGCTGGCGGACATCGCCACCATGGCGGCGCTCGTGGCGCAGCACGGCCCGGCGGTCGAACCTGACGCGCGCACGCTTTCCATCGGCGGCCCGATCACCAACACCGAAGCGCCGTACGACATCGTGCGCAAGATGCGCGCCTCGGTGCTGGTGCTGGGGCCGCTGCTGGCCCGGGTGCGGGAGGGCCGCGTCTCCCTGCCCGGCGGCTGCGCCATCGGCACGCGGCCGGTGGACCTGCACTTGAAGGGCCTGGAGCAGATGGGCGCGCAAATCAGCCTGGACAGCGGCTACATTAACGCCGTGGCACCCGGCGGGCTGCGCGGCGCAGTCATCATCCTGCCATTTGCCTCGGTCGGCGCCACCGAGAACCTGCTGATGGCCGCAACCTTGGCCAACGGCCGCACGGAGCTTGCGAACGCGGCGCGTGAGCCGGAAATCAGCGACCTCGCGGCCTGCCTGGTTGCCATGGGCGCGCGAATCAGCGGGATCGGCACCGACAAGCTGGTCATCGACGGCGTGCCCCGCCTGCACGGCGCGACGCACCCCATTCTTCCGGACCGCATCGAGACCGGCACCTACGCCTGCGCCGCCGCTATTACCGGGGGCGAGGTCCGGCTGCTGGGCGGGCAGCTCACCCATCTGGGCGCGGTCAGCCGCAGCTTGATGGAGGCCGGCGTGGACGTGTCCGAACAGGACGGCGCGCTCGTGGTCCGGCGCGCGAACGGCCTGCGCGGCGTGGACGCCATGACCGAGCCCTATCCCGGCTTCCCCACCGACATGCAGGCGCAGTACATGGCGCTGATGTGCGTGGCCGAGGGCGCGGCCATGGTCACCGAAACCATTTTCGAGAACCGCTTCATGCACGTGCCCGAGCTGAACCGCATGGGCGCCCGCATCAACGTGCACGGCGCGTCCGCCATCATCCGCGGCGTGCCGGGCGGCCTGTCCGGCGCGCCGGTGATGGCGACCGACCTGCGCGCGTCCGTTTCCCTGGTGCTGGCTGGGCTAGCGGCGCGCGGCGAGACGCTGGTGAACCGCGTGTACCACCTGGACCGCGGCTACGAGGCGCTGGAGCAAAAGCTCGCCGCCTGCGGCGCAAGCATAGAACGCATCCCGGGGTGAGGGTTCCGGCGGCGGGCGCGCGGTGCTAAACGCGCAGCACCTTCGTCCAGGAGCCTGCATGACTGCCCCCTTTCCGGCCGCGAGCCTCGCGCCGGAAACCAACACGCCGCTGATCCTAGCCTTGCCCAAGGGACGCATCCTCGCGGAGTGCGGCCCCCTGCTGGACCGCGCCGGCGTGCATCCGGCGGCGGACTACATGGACGAGGACAGCCGGCGCTTGCGTTTTCCGACGGACAACGAGGGCTTGGACGTGGTGCGGGTACGCCCGTTCGATGTCGCCACCTTCGTCGCCTTCGGCGCGGCGCATATCGGCATCTGCGGCGCGGACGTGTTGATGGAGTTCGACTACTCGGAAATCTACGCGCCGCTCGACCTCGGCATCGGCCGTTGCCGGGTTAGCGTCGCGGAGCCAATGGAGACGGCCGGCACGGACGACCCGGCCACATGGTCCCGCGTGCGGGTTGCTACCAAGTACCCCAACACCGCCCGGCGGCACTACGCGGCGCGCGGCATCCAGGCCGAGATCGTGCACCTGAACGGCGCGATGGAGCTTGCGCCGGGCCTCGGCCTGTCCCGGCTGATCGTGGACCTGGTGCAGACCGGCAGCACCTTGAAGGCGAACGGCCTTCGCGAAACTGAGGTGATCGCCCACGTCACCAGCCGGCTGATCGTGAACCGCACCGCGCTCAAGACCCGGCCCGAGGCGGTCGGCGCATGGATCGCCCGCTTCCGCGCGGCGCTCGCAGCTTGAAGCGCCTCGACACCACTGACCCCGGCTTCGCCGGCGCGTTCCGCGCCTTGCTGCTGCAGGCGCGGGACACCACCACGCGCGTGGACGGCGTGGTGGCTGGCATCATCGCTACGGTGCGGGACCGGGGCGACGCGGCGTTGTGCGATTACACCAGCCAGCTCGACGGGTTCGACGTGGTTCCCGCCACGTTGCGCGTCACGGCGGACGAGATCGCGGCGGCGACGGCGAGCATCGCGCCTGAGCTTGCCGCGGCGCTCGACCTGGCAGCCGTGCGGATCGAGGCGTTCCACCGCGCGCAGATGCCGCACGACCTGGCTATGCAGGACGACGCGGGGCTTAGGCTCGGCATGCGCTGGGGCGCGCTGGACGCTGTTGGCATCTACGTGCCCGGCGGCAAGGCGGCCTACCCGTCCTCGGTGCTGATGAACGCGCTGCCGGCCCGCGTCGCCGACGTGTCGCGCGTCGCCATGTGCGTGCCCTGCCCCGGCGGCGTATTGAACCCGCTCGTGCTCGCCGCCGCACAGCGCGCGGGCGTCACGGAAGTCTACCGGGTGGGCGGGGCGCAGGCGGTGGCGGCGCTGGCGTATGGCACCGCCACGATCGCCCCGGTGGACCGCATCGTTGGTCCCGGCAACGCCTACGTGGCGGAGGCCAAGCGCCAGGTGTTCGGCCGCGTCGGCATCGACAGCGTAGCCGGGCCGAGCGAGGTGGTGGTGCTCGCCGATGGCGATCAGGACCCGCGGCACGTCGCCATCGACCTGCTGGCCCAGGCCGAGCATGACGAAAGCGCCCAGAGCATCCTTATCACCCCAAGCGCCAGCTTCGCCGATGCCGTCGCCCAGGCGGTCGAACAGGAGTTGCCTACCCTGCCCCGCGCCGCCATCGCCGGCGCGAGCTGGCGGGACCACGGCGCGGTCATCGTGACGCGGAGTTGGGACGAGGCCGTGGACCTCACCAACCAGCTGGCGCCCGAACACCTGCAGATCATGGCGTCCGACCCGCACGCCCTGTTCGCCCGTATTCGCCACGCCGGGGCCGCGTTCCTGGGCCGTCACTGCCCAGAGGCCGTGGGCGACTACATCGCCGGCCCCAACCACGTGTTGCCCACCGGACGCACCGCACGGTTCGCTTCTGGCCTATCAGTGTTCGATTTCCTCAAGCGCACCACATGGGTGGAGGCAGACGCCGTGGCGCTTGCGCAAGTCGGCCCGGCCGCCGTCCTGTTGGCCGAGGCCGAAGGCCTGCAAGCGCACGCCCGCAGCATTGCGCTACGCTTGGCTTGACCCCTCCAGTGCGCGTCCACACATCCGGCCACGAAGTCAAATTACAACTGATTTAGGAACCTAATGTCCAAAGAAGACATGATCGAGTTCAGCGGCACCGTGCTTGAACTGTTACCGAATGCCATGTTCCGGGTAAAGCTCGACAACGAGCACAGTATCCTAGCGCATACATCCGGCAAAATGCGCAAGAACCGCATCCGCGTGCTGGCTGGGGACCGCGTGAACGTCGAAATGACGCCGTACGACTTGAGCAAGGGCCGGATTACGTTCCGCTTTAAATAGGCTTGCATCCCCTAGTTCTCGCCTCCGCCAGCCCGCGCCGGCTGGAACTGCTGGCGCAAGTCGGCATTACGCCGGACCAAGTTGTGGCGCCGGACATCGACGAGACCCCGCACCGGGACGAAATTCCCCGCCTTTATGCCGTCCGGATGGCGCACGCCAAGGCGCAGGCCGCCCAGCAACCGGGCGCGTTCGTGCTGGCAGCCGACACCGTGGTGGCAGTGGGCCGCCGCATCATGCCCAAGGCGGCCGACGCCGAGGACGTGCGCGCTTGCCTCGCCCTGCTGTCCGGCCGCCGCCATCATGTCCTGACCGCGGTCGTGCTGGTCGCGCCCGATGGCCGCGTGGCGGACCGCTTGTCCGACAGCGCCGTGGCGTTCGCCCGCCTGACCGGTGCCCAGCTTGACGCCTACGCCGCCTGTGGCGAGGGCGTCGGCAAGGCTGGGGGCTATGCCATCCAGGGCCGCGCCGCCGGGTTCACCCGTTTCCTGTCCGGCAGCTACAGCGGCGTGGTCGGCCTGCCGTTGTTCGAGGCGTGCCAGCTCCTGCGCGGACGCGGCTATCCCGTCCCTTGATCCGCATCCTGGCCTCCAGCAGCCCCGGGGAGGTGCGCGTGGCGGCGGTGCAGGATGGGACGCTGCTGGACTACGCCATCGACCGGCCTGGCCGTCCCGACGGCGTAGGTGACCTGTATCGCGGCCGGGTTCTGGCGCACATGCCCGCCCTCGCCGGCGCGTTCGTGGCCCTGCCTGACACTGAGGGCTTCCTGCCGGACAGCGCGGGCGGCGCAGGCCTCAATGACGGCATGGCGGTGCAGGTGCGCGTGACCCGGGCGGCGCAGGGCGGCAAGGGGCCGCGGCTCGCCATGCAGGGCGAGGGCGCTCCCGGACCGCCCATGCTGCTGCGGCGCGGGCCGGGTGCGGCCGAGCGGCTGACCCGGCTGCACCTCGACGCACCGCTCAGCGTGGATGACCCGGCCTTGGCCGCCCAGCTCCGTCCGGTCCTGGGCGCCCGCGTCTCGGTCGTCCATGCCGGGTTCGATGACGATGTGGCCGGGCAGATCGAGGCGCTGGCCGCCACCCACATCGCGCTGCCCGGCGGCGCGCGGGCCAGCATCCACCCCACGCCCGCCCTGGTCGCAATCGACATCGACGGCGCCGCTACGAGCGCCGACCGCCGCGCCAAGGCCACCGCGCAGATGGCCACAAACCTCGCGCTGCTGCCGGAGCTGGCCCGGCAAATCAGGCTGCGCAACCTGTCCGGCGCCATCCTGGTTGACCTCGCCGGGTTGACGGTGCGGCGCAGGGCCACGCTGGCGCCAGCGTTCGCGGCGGCGCTGGCGCATGACCCGCTGCGGCCCCGGTTTTTGGGCTTCACCGCGCTCGGCTTGGCAGAGATGACGCGCCCACGGGTGCATCCACCGCTGCACGAGTTGCTGGCCGGCCCTCATGCAGCCGGGCTCAACGCGCTGCGGCAGGTGATGCAGGCGTCCGCCGCCCTGCCGGCGCTGGTGCACGCGCTCCGGTGCGCGCCAGACGTGGCGGCGGCGCTGTCGGACGACCCGGTGGCGCTTCCGGACCTTGCACGGCGCACCGGCCGTCCCCTTGTGCTTCGGCCCGACCCGTCGCTTCCGCCGGGCCAGTGCAGCGTTGAAAGGGTCGAACGTGGCTGACGCCAAGCCCTGCGAAATTTGCGGCCGTCCGGCTGAGGCGCCGCGGTTCCGTCCATTCTGCTCCGCCCGCTGCGCCGACGTGGACCTCGGCCGCTGGTTCAACGGCGGCTACCGCATGCCCGGCCCGCCGCCGGAGCTGGACGAGAACGCCGTGGACGATGCCGGAACCAACAGCGGCCACCAGGACACTTGAAGTCCGCCGTCGAGTGGGCTACCCACCCGTGCCGACGGCGCCCAGGTAGCTCAGTTGGTAGAGCATGCGACTGAAAATCGCAGTGTCGGCGGTTCGACTCCGTCCCTGGGCACCACCGCGCCACGCGCCTTGGCGAGCGTCACATCGGGGTATGCGCCCAGCCCCATGTCCCGCAGGCGCCCCTGGCGCGTGTAACGCATGACCCAGCCCTTGCGGCCGGTGCCGCGGATCAACAGGTGCAGGCCATCGCCGTCGGTGTAACGTCCAGGTTGAACAAGGTCTGTGACCTCCTGGGCGGTCAGCTTACCCGTCGCGAGGCGGTCCCTTTCCGAATCCCATGAAAGTTCCGGGTTTGCTATGGTCTAACATGGGTGCCGATGGAAAACAGGCTGCGCTCCAAGTCAATGGTTGCAGGCGTTTTGCGCCGCTTATCAACCGTGACGGAACGAAGATTGGTGGAGGGGGTTGGATTCGAACCAACGTAGGCGTACGCCAGCGGATTTACAGTCCGCCCCCTTTAGCCACTCGGGCACCCCTCCAAGCTAGGCTGCGCGACGTATCTCCGGCGGGCGTCCGTGTCAATCTGGTGCCTGGCTGGCATCTGGCCGGGCTGGCACGTAGCCGGGCGGACCTGCACCCTGTATAGGGTGACGATGCGCAGCAAGCCCCCTCATCGACCCGGCAGCGGTGGACCGGCTAGTACCGGGCCGCGGCCCCCTCGTTACGGTGCCGGCGAAGCGCCGCCCGGCGGCAAGCGCCCGGCCCGGCCCAATGGCGGCGGGTTCGCCCAGCGCGGGTCACGGCCAGAGGCTTCCGCGCCGGATGCGGTCCCGGCCCGGCCGAAATCTACCCGCCCGCCACCGCGCGACCGGTCCAGCGGGCCGCGTCCGAGCCGGGCGCCGGACCGCGCCGAACCGCCTCGCCTGGGCCAGCCGCGCCCGGCCCGTGCCGTCGCTGCGCCGGCCCGGGTGGAGACGCCCCGGACTGAGCCGCGCGAGACCCTGCGCGCCCCGCCGCCGCGTCCTGTTGCCGAGCGCCCTACGCAGGCCCGTCCACCCCACGCCGCGCCGCCCCGCGACAACGCCCCGCGCGGCAGCGTGTGGCTGCATGGGCTGCATCCCGTGGCGGCGGCGCTGGCGAACCCGGCGCGCCGGGCCAAGCGGCTGTTGCTGACCGAGGAGGCGGAGGCCGCGCTGGAGGCGCGCCTGCCAAAGCCGTGGCCGCTTGCGGCGGAGCGGACCGAGCGGAGCAAGATTGACCACCTTTTGGGCCGGGACACGGTGCACCAGGGCGCCGCGATGCTGGCGGACCTGCTGCCCCCGCCCTCGCTCGCGGCGGTGCTGGAGCGGCCGGGGCCGGTGCTGGTGCTGGACCAGGTGACGGACCCGCGCAACGTCGGCGCGGTGCTGCGCAGCGCCGCCGCGTTCGGCGCCGCCGCGGTCATCACCCAGGACCGCAACGCCCCGGAGGAAACCGGCGTGCTGGCCAAGGCCGCGTCCGGCGCGCTGGAGAGGGTGCCGCTGATGCGCGCGGTGAACCTGGCGCGGACCTTGGTGGCGCTGAAGGCGGCCGGGCTGTGGGTGGTAGGCCTGGACGCCGGCGGCGCTCCGTTGCGGGGCGAGCCGCTGCGGGAGCGGCGGGTGGCGTTGGTGCTGGGCGCGGAGGGCGCCGGGCTACGGCGGCTGACGCGGGAGACGTGCGACGAGGTGGCGGGGCTGGCGATGCCGGGCGGGATGGAGAGCCTGAACGTCTCGGCGGCGGCGACCGTCGCGCTATACGAATTGTCGCGGGGTTAGGGGCATGTTCGACGCCGAACGCACCGCCGCCGCATTGATGGCGGCCCGGCGCGGCCCGGACCGGCGCGTGCTGGACCGCTCGCCGGACGCGCCGGACAGCTTGGCGGAGGGGATCGCCGCGCAAGTCGCGTTGGCGTACCGGCAGGGCGCGTGGCCGCCGGCCGGGTTCAAGATCGGCGCCACGACCCGGCGGATGCAGGAGTACCTCGGCCTGCCGGGTCCAGCGGCCGGGTTCATCGCGGAGGCCGGGCTACACGGCGACGGCAGCACGCTGGGCTTCCACGGCCTGCTCAACCCCGGCGTCGAGTGCGAGCTGGCGGTGCTGCTGGCGCATGACCTGCCGCCCGGGCCGTGCACGCGGGAGACGGCGATGGCGGCGGTGGAAACGCTGATAGCCGGGATCGAGCTGGTGGAGAACCGCTACGTCCCCCTGCCCGCGCTCGGCACGCCGTTGCTGGTGGCGGACCAGGTGTTCCACGCCGCCGCCGTGCTGGGCGCGCCGCATGACGGGTGGCGCGATTTGGACCTGAAGGCGCTGGAGGGTCGCATCACGACGGACGGCGCGCTGCGGGGCGAAGGGCTGGGCGGGGACCTGTTGGGGGACCCGATGCTGGCGCTGGCGTGGCTGGCGGGCTCGGCGGAGGCAGCGGCGTTCGGCGGCCTGCGCGCCGGGCAGGTGGTGATGCTGGGCAGCGTGACCCCGCCGATTTGGCTGGACGGCCCGGCGCGTATCCGGGTGGAGTTCGCGCCGCTGCCGGCGGTGGAGCTGCACCTGGTTTGAGGCCGCTGCGCTTAAACGTTTGGTAAACTATTGCGGCGTAAGCTCCGGATTGACCGCGTAACCCTCTTTGCGGCGCCTTTAACGCCAAAACGGCCAGACGGGGAATATCCCATGCTGACCAACTGGAACGTCTTGTCTGACACCCTGCAACTCGCGCTCGCGCAGCAGGCCTTGCATACCGCGTCGGAAATCATTGCCAGCCAAGCCGAGACGTTGGCCGGCGTGATGGAGGGCGGCGAACTCGCGGACCGCGGCGGCCCGGACGCTTTGCGCCTGTTGGCCGCAGTGGTGCGCGCGACCGGCCCCTCGCCACAGGCGGCGGCCGGCCGGGCTTGAGTGCAAACCGGTCCACCCGGCGCTGGAAAGCGTTGGGTGGATCAGGCTGAAACCAGGGCCGCTGAGCCGGAGCGCTCCAGGTTCAGCGCCAGCAGGCGCGATAGCACCCCGGCCTCGTCCAAGTCCGCCGGCCAGCCGTAGGCGGCGGCGACCGCCTCATCCAAGGCGCGGTGCAGGTTGTCGAGCCACACGCCCTGCGGCGTGCCGCGCTGGTTGTAGAGGTTGGTGAGGGTGCGGATGCGCAAGGTGGTGGCGGCGGCCTCGTTCCGGGGCAGCAGGCGGTCGGGGAAGCCCGGCACGACCTCGGGCGTGCGCGTGACCAGCTCGGGCGGGTTCAGCCAACGGTCGCGCGCCTCGACCAGCGCGCGGGCGGCGGCGGCAATGGCCGCGGCCCTGGGGTCGTCCGCGTAGGCTGTGGCGGGCTGGTTGGGGTTAGGCCGGTTGGGAAGGGGAAGGTTTCGAAGGTGGTGCTGGGGGTGTAGCGGGGGCGATCTTCGAGCGCCGTTCCCATCCGCAGTGCCCAGATTTCATGGAAGCGGCTGTGCAGGATGCCGAACGTCGTGTCGTCGTCGCGCGCGACTGCAATGAGTTGATGGTCGGGTAACGTTGGCGGATGCATCCAAGCGAATAGGCGATACTTGGCTACAGTTGGCGTCACCATAAACCGGGGCAGCTTGGCAAGTGCCATGTTCATGGCCGGTCTAGCCTCGACGTGCCGCCACCAGTTGCGAGCATAGCTCTCCCGCTTGTTGTTGGCGCGGACGGGCTTGACGTGCTCCGCCACGTGCCCAAACGGCGCGGCATAGAACGCCGCCTCCGCCTCGCTCATAACCGTGCCGAAATCCACGATCCAGGTGTCCGATGGCCGCCGGGTCACGTCCATGCCGTTCGCCCACGGGCGCAGCACGTTCGCGTTGGGCCGCCCGTTGGCGTTGCTGGGCAGTGCCAGCCAGCGCCGGGCCAAATCACCCGGCACGTCGAAGGCGTCGCCTTTTGTGTCGCCCATGAACGCCACGCCACGGTTCTCGGCCAGGCGGCGGGCCGTGGTCAGGTCGGCGTCGCCCGCCGTCAGGTCCGAATGGATGGCGGGCACCACCGCTCCATCCAATCGCACGACGCCGGACACTTCGGTTGCAAAGCACACCAGCGACACGCGCACCGCCGCACCCTCGACCGTCCAAGGCTCATCCGCCCAAGCCTCAAAGATTGCCCCTGCCCGCGCGATCCCGTCCAGCACGCGCCGGTTGGCGCCGCCGCGGATCGAGTTGGTCGCAACCAGGCCCGCGCGCGCCGCCTGCCCGGCCGCGACTGCCTCCTGCGCGCGGGCGAACCAGTAGCAGACCAGATCGGCCTCGGCCGGCACGCGCCCGGTGTAAGCGGTGAACAACTGGTCGCAGTAGTTATCGCCCAGCACGCCGCGCAGCCGCTTGCCGCCCAAGAACGGCGGGTTCCCCACGATCGCGTCCGCCGCCGGCCAGGCGGCCGGGGCGCCGTCGTCGGCCAGCACGGCGTCGCGGCAGGCGATGGTGTCCAGCGTGCGCAGCACCGGGTCGGACGGGGCGGGGAAGCCGTGCCGGCGCGCCCATTGGATGTGCCCGATCCAGACCGACACGCGCGCCAGCTCGGCCGCGTAGGGGTTCAGCTCGATGCCCAGCACCGCCTCCGGCCCCACCTGCGGGAACTCGCGTTGCAGGCCCAGCGCCTCCGCCTCGACCATGGCCCGGTGCTCCAGGTCCTTGAGCGCGAGCAGGGACAAATAGAGGAAGTTGCCCGACCCGCAGGCCGGGTCCAGCACGCGGTAGGCCCGCAGCCGGTCCAAGAACGCGCGCAGCCGGGCCGCCGCCTCGTTACGCGCCTTGGTGGTTGCGGCGGGCGTGCGCGCGGCGGCGGCCTTGCCCAGCGCGGCCTCGATTTCAGTGCGCGCCGCGTCCCACTCGGCTTGCAGGGGGCGGCGGATGACCGGGTCGATCAACAGCTCGATTTTGGCGCGGTCGGTGTAGTGCGCGCCGAGCTGGCTGCGCTTGTCCGGGTCCAGGCCGCGCTCGAACAGGGTGCCGAGCAACGAGGGGTCCACCTCCGCCCAGTCCAGCGCCGCCGCGCGCTGCACCAGCGCCACGTCGGCGGCATCCAGCGGCAGGGCCTCGGCGCTGTCGAACAGGCCGCCGTTGAACCAGGGGATGGGCGTGAAGTCCACCTCGCCCCCACGCTCGGCCATGGCGGCGAACAGGCGCCGGGCGTACGCCTCGAACCGCACGGAGTCCCGGCGGCTGGCGGCCAACATCCGTTCGAACAGCCCATGCGGCAACAGGTCCACGTCGTCCGCGAACAGGCAGAACACCAGGCGGTTCACGAAGTGCGCCACCGCCATGGCGTCGTGCCCGCGCGCGCGGAGCCGCCGGGCCAGCTCCGCGAACTCGCCCGCCGCCTGGCCAGTCAGTGCCTCGCGCGTCTTGCCCGGCCGCAGGCGGTCGGGGTTGGAGAACACGCCCTTCAGCAGCATCAGCCGGGTTGGGTCCGCGAGGTCCGGCAGCAGCAGGTCGTGGCGTTCGGAAACGGTGTTGGTCCAGTTGGTGCGGACCACGATGCGCTCGATGTCGGACACCACCAGCAGCGGCGGGTTCTCCAGCGCGCCGGCGTACTGCAGCAGTTGGCGGTGCGCGCCGTCCAGGTCCTTGTGCTTGCCCTTGTACTCCCATGCGAAGCAGCCGCGCCGCCACAGGTCGGCCCAGCCGTCGCCGCCGCTGGCCTTGAGGGCGCCCTTCTCGAACGCGTAGGCGCTCCCGGTGGGGTCGCTGTTAGGCGTAGGCTCGTGCAATAGGCCGCACAGGTCGATGAAGTGTTCCTGGCAGGCGGCCCGCTCGGCGCGGGAGTTGGCTTGCCACTTGGCAACGAATTGGGAGGGCGTCATGGGACCGGCTGAGTTTGCAGGCGCAATCCTACCGTGGGCCGGAACGAATATCTACGGTCCCCCCGGAACGTGCGGCCCGGACGCTCGTCAGCCCGCGAGCGGCGCAGCCTTGTAGCCCTCGGCCGCGATGGCCTGGGCGATGGCGTCCGGTGCGGCGGCGCTGTCCACGCTGACCCGGCCGGCACTGAGGTCCACGTTGACCGTCGCGGCCGGGTCCACGCCGCGGACCGCCTCGGTCACGGCGCGCACGCAGTGGCCGCAGGTCATGCCGTCAACCTTGAAATCCTGCATCGGTCCCTCCGCGATACGGCGTGGATGCTGCCTTCCACCGTGGGAAGGTCAAGGGAAATCACCACTTGACCTTCCCACGGTGGGAAGCCCCACCTGTAAGCCCTGATTGGACCGGAGCGCGTCGCGTGGACCAGGGCATCGTGGAGCGGACTGCGCAGGACGCCGTGGCAACAAAGCTCGGCGCGCGGCTGGACCTGCGCGTGTCGGGCATGAGCTGCGCCGCGTGCGTGCGCCGGGTGGAGCGCGCGGCGGCGCAGGCGCCGGGCGTCGAGGGCGTGGCGGCGAACCTCGCCACCGAGCGCGCGATGGTGACCATCGGGCCAGGGTTCCGGCTTCCCGCGCTGGCGGCGTCGATGCAGACGGCGGGGTACCCGGTCGTCGAGGACACGCTGGACTTGTCGCTGAGCGGCATGACCTGCGCCTCGTGTGCGGGCCGGGTGGAGCGCGCGTTGCTGGCCGCGCCGGGCGTGATCGCGGCAGACGTGAACCTTACCGCCGAGCGCGCGCGGGTGCAGGTGGCCGCGGGCACGGTTGGACCGGACGCGCTGATTGAGGCGGTGCGGTGGGCGGGGTATGACGCCGCGTCGTACGGGGCCGCCGCGCCGGACAAGGCCGGGCCGGCCACAGACCACGAGGGCCGCAACGCCGCCATCGCCTGTGCGCTGGCGTTGCCGCTGCTGGCGCCGATGCTGTTCATGCCGTTCGGGGTGGATGCGGCGCTGCCCGGCTGGGCGCAGCTTGTGCTGGCGGGCGTGCTGCAGGGCGTATTCGGCGCGCGGTTCTACCGGGGCACGTGGCACGCGCTGCGGGCGGGGGCGGGCAGCATGGACACGCTGGTGGCGCTCGGCACCACGGCGGCGTTCGGGCTGTCGGTGTGGCAGCTTGTGAACGGGCACGGCGGGCACCTGTACTTCGAAGCCTCGGCGGCGGTGATCGCGCTGGTGCGGGTGGGCAAGTGGATGGAGCGCCGCGCACGCCGCCAGGCCAGCGATGCGGTGCGCGCGCTGCAACGGCTCAGCCCGGACCGGGCGCGGGTGCGGCGCGACGGCGCGGAGGCCGACATCCCCGTGGCCGAGCTGCGTCCCGGCGACCTGCTGGTGGTGCGCCCCGGCGAGCGCTTCCCGGCCGACGGGCTGGTGCAGGAGGGACAGGGCAGCGCCGACGAAAGCCTGCTGACCGGGGAGAGCCTGCCGGTGGCAAAGCAGCCCGGCAGCCGCGTGGTGGGCGGCGCCCTCAACGGCGAGGCGCTGCTGCTGGTGCAAGCCACGGCGCTGGGCGCGGAGGGCACGCTCGGCCGCATGGTGCGGCTGATCGAGGACGCGCAGGCCGCGAAGCCGCCGGTGCAGCGCCTGGTGGACCAAATCAGCGCGGTGTTCGTGCCGGTGGTGGTGGGCATCGCCGCGCTGACGTTCGCGGGCTGGTGGCTGGCGGGCGCCGGCGTGACGGCGGCGGTGGTGAATGCCGTGGCCGTGCTGGTGATCGCGTGCCCGTGCGCGCTGGGGCTGGCGACGCCGGCGGCCATCATGGTCGGCACCGGCATCGCAGCACGGCACGGCATCCTGATCCGCGACCCGGCCGCGTTGGAACAGGCGCGTGCAGTGCAGACGGTGGTGTTCGACAAAACCGGCACGCTGACCGAGGGCCGGCCCACGCTGGTGGCGCTGCACCCGGCGCCGGGCGTGGAGGACGATGTGCTGCGGCTGGCGGCGGGGTTGCAGGCCGGCAGCGAGCATTCGCTGGCCCACGCCGTGCTGGTTGCCGTGGCTGGCCCCGTGCCCGCGGCATCCGGCGTGCGCGCGGTGCCGGGCCGGGGCATTGAGGGCGTGGTCGAGGGCCGGCGCCTGGTGCTGGGCAGCGCGCGGCTGATGCGGGAGGCGGGCGTGGACACGGCGTCGCTGGCGGCCGAGGCGCAAGCGTTGGAGGCAGCCGGGCGCACCGTGTCTTACTTGACGGAGCGGGACGGCAAGCTGCTGGGGCTGCTGGCGTTCGGCGACGCGCTCAAGCCCGGCGCGGCGCAAGCGGTGGCGGCGTTGCAGGGCCGGGGCGTGCGGGTGGTGCTGCTGACCGGGGACAACCAGGGCGCGGCGGACACGGCGGCGCGGGCGCTCGGCATCACCGAGGTGCGCGCCGGGGCGCTGCCGGAGGACAAAGCCGCGCTGGTGGCAGCGTTACGCAAGGACGGCGCGGTGGCGATGGTGGGCGACGGGGTGAACGACGCCGCCGCGCTGGCCGCGGCCGACCTGGGCCTGGCGATGGCGACCGGCACGGACGTAGCGGCGGCGGCGGCGGGCATCACGCTGATGCGCGGCGACCCTGGGTTGGTCCCGGCGGCGCTGGACATCGCCGGCCGCACGTACGCGCGCATCCGCCAGGGGCTGTTCTGGGCGTTCGCCTACAACGTGGTCGGCATCCCGCTGGCGGCGGCCGGGCTGCTCAGCCCGGTGCTGGCCGGGGCGGCGATGGCGTTCAGCAGCGTGGGCGTCGTGGGCAGCGCGCTGCTGCTGCGCAGGTGGCATCCAACGGGGTTCCGCCCATGAACATCGGCGAGGCCGCGGCGGCGTCCGGCGTGTCGGCCAAGATGATCCGTTATTACGAGCAGGTCGGCCTGCTGCCCGCCGCCGCGCGCAGCCCAGCGGGGTACCGGCGCTATGACGCGGGCGCGGTGCAGACGCTGCGGTTCCTGCGCCGCGCCCGCTCGCTCGGCTTTGCGGTGGCGCAGATGCGGGACCTGATGGCGCTGTGGCGGGACGAGCGCCGGGCTAGCGCGGACGTGAAGCGCCTGGCGCTGTCGCACGCGGCGGCGCTTGAGGAAAAGGCGCTGGCGATCGCTGAGATGAGCCGCGCGCTGCGCCACTTGGCGGACCGGTGCGAGGGCGACCACCGACCGGACTGCCCAATCTTGGACGAGCTGGCGCATGCGCCCAGCCGTGCAGCCTCCCTTCCTGCAACCCCTTGAGGACGAACCCATGATCCGCACCACGCTCCGCCTTGTTTTGTTGTCGGCCCTGGCGGCTGGCCCCACGCTGGCGCAGGCGCCGGCCATGAACCACGGCGCGCACGGCGCCCGCGCCGGCACGCCGATGTCGGCAAACCAACGTGAGATGATGCAGCAGATGGAGGCCATGAACAAAGCCATGATGGCCGCGCCGATGACCGGCGACCCGGACCGCGACCTAGTGGCCATGATGATGCCGCACCACCAGGGCGCCATTGATATGGCGCGCATCTACCTGCGCGACGGGCGCGACCCGGACATCCGGCGCATGGCGGAAAAGATCATCGCCGACCAGGAGCGCGAGATCGCTGAGTTCAAGGCCTGGCAGGCGAAGCATCCGGCGCGCTGACGCCCGGCGCCGCTCACGCCGCGTGGGTGTGCCGGTGGTGCAGGTCCGGGTAGTGCGGGTGCCGATGCGCCATCGGCGCGTGCCGGTGCGAATGGACGTGCGGCTCGTTCGGCGGATCGTCCGGCCCGTGCGCGTGCTGGTGATGCGCGTCGTGCCGGTGGACGTGCTCGTGCGTTAGCTCCTCATGCGCGTGCTCGTGCTCGTGGCGCTCGGCCAGGTGCAAATAGAGGCCCACGCCCATCAGCGCCGCCGCCGCAGCCAGGCGCAGGGTCAGCGGCTCGTGGAACAGGCCCAGCGCCAGCACGGCGCCGATGAACGGAGCCATGGAGAAGTACGCGCCGGTCCGGGCCGCGCCGAGATGACGCAACGCCAGCACGAACAGCACGAGGCTGATGCCGTAGCCGAAGAACCCGACGACGCCAGCCCCGAGCAGCGGGCCGGTTGGCGGCAACGCAGCGCCTTGCCAGACAGCAAGGGCCAGGTTCACCGACCCGGCGGCCAGGCCTTTCAGCATAGCGATCTGCACCGGGTCCGCGGCGCTCAATTTGCGGGTCAGGTTGTTGTCAATGCCCCAGGCCAGGCAAGCGCCGACGATGGCGACGGCGCCCCAGCCCACGCTCTCGGCCGCGCCCGCGCCGCCCGGCCAGGACAGCAGCGCCGCGCCCGCCAGGATGCACAGCGCCCCCAGCACGATCCGGCGGTCCGCGTTCTCGTGGAACACCGCCCAGGCGATGCCCATGGTGGCAAGCCCCTCGACGTTCAGCAGCAACGCCGCGCTGGAGGCCGGCGTGACGCTGAGGCCCAGCATCAGCAGCACCGGGCCAATGACGCCGCCGGCCAGGACGACGGCCATGAGCCATGGCAGGTCAGCACGCCGCAACGGGGCCTCGGGTGGCGCGATCCCGAGGCTGCGGCGGCCCCAGTGCACGGCGGCGAGGCCCAGGCCGGAGCCGAGATAGAGCAACCCGGCCAGCAGCCAGGGACTAACCTCGCCCAGCAGCTTGGCGAACGGGGTGCTGGCGCCGAACAGGGCGGCGGAGAGCAGGCCGAAAACGGCGCCAACCGGTGCGGCGGGGTGCAACCTGATCTCCTTGGGCCGGGAGCATCCCTTATAATGCAGGCGCGTGCCCCTGTCAGGCCCGCACCGCGTCCGCGGCCGGGCCGCGGTTCGCGCGATGGCTGGCGCTGCGGCCGAATTTGCCGCAAGGCCGCACTCGCTGGCGTCGGCGCGGGTAGCCCAGGCGGGGGCGCCGTTGTTGTTCGGAGTGCTGCTGGACTAGGTGGGCGTAAGCGTGCTGGCGCTGTCGGCCGGGTTGGGGGTGACGTCTTTGGTGGCGCTGCTGGCGTTGCGGCCGGCGGGGACGCCCGGCACTTCCTGACACGACGCGCGCATGGTTGCGCGCCAGAGAGGCCTCTTAGCCGGGGTAATCAGGTCGAACCCTCTCAAGCCCCAGCGAACTGCAACTCCGCAAGGCGTGCATAAAGCCCGCCTGCCCGCACCAGGTAGTCATGCGTGCCAATCCCCACCACCCGACCGCCATCCATGACGATGATGCGGTCGGCCCGGCGCACGGTTGCTAGCCGGTGCGCGATCACGATCGTGGTGCGGCCCTCCGACAGCACCGACAGCGCACGCTGCACCGCCGCCTCGCTTTCGGCGTCGAGCGCGCTGGTGGCTTCGTCCAACAGCAGCACCGGGGCGTCGCGCAGGATGGCGCGGGCGATGGCGACGCGCTGCCGTTGGCCGCCGGACAGGCGGACGCCGCGCTCGCCGAGGAAGCTGTCGAAACCTTGCGGTAGGTCGTCCAGGAAATCGGCCGAGGCCGCGCGGGCGGCGGCGCGCACGTCGGCGTCGGAGGCGTCTGGGCGGCCATAGCGGATGTTGTCCCACACGTTGGCGCCGAAGATGACCGGGTCCTGCGACACGAGGCCGATGCGGGCGCGGAGCGCGGCCAGGTCGGCGTCGCGCACGTCCACCCCGTCCAGCAGCACCCGGCCGGCGTGCGGGTCGTAGAAGCGCAGCAAAAGCTGGAACACCGTGGTCTTGCCAGCGCCGCTCGGCCCGACCAGCGCCACGGTTTCGCCGGGCTCGACTGTCAGGGAGAAGCTGTCCAGCGCCGAGGTGTCTGGGCGGGAGGGGTAGCGGAAGCGCACCGCCTCGAACGTGACCCGGCCGATGGCGGGCGGCAGCGGGACCGGGTGGGCCGGAGCCTGGATGTCCGGCATCTCGGACAGCAGCTCGGCGATGCGGTCCGCGGACCCGGCGGCGCGCTGCACCTCGCCCCACAGCTCGCTCATGGCGGTGACGCTGGTGGCGACCAGGATCGCGTAGAACACGAAGGCCGACAGCTCGCCGCCGGACATGCGGCCGTGCACGACCTCCAGCCCGCCGACCCAGAGGCTCAGGGTGATGGCGCCGAAACCGAGCACGATGACGGCCATAATCAGACCGGCGCGCACCCGGGCGCGGCGCAGCGCGGCGGCTATGCTGTCCTCGACCCGGTGCTTGAAGCGGACGCGGTCCACTGGCTCATGCGTGAAGGCCTGCACGGTGCGGAGCGCGTTCACGGTCTCCTCGGCATACGCGCCAAGGTCGGCGATGCGGTCCTGCGCGGCGCGCGACAGCTTGCGTTCCCGCCGGCCGAACAGGACCAGCGGCACCACGACCAGCGGCACGACGGCGATCACCAGCAGCGCGAGCTTCGGGCTGGTGACCACCAGCATGACCAGCGCGCCCAAGGTCAGCATGGCGCTGCGCAGCCACTGCGACACCGCGGAGCCGACCAGGCCCTGAAGCTGCGAAGTGTCGTTGGTCAGCCGGGTCAGCACGTCGCCGGTGCGCATGGTCTCAAAGAACGTGGGCGGCTGGCGCAGCACTTGGGAGAACAGGGCGGCGCGCAGGTCGGCCGCCACGCGCTCGCCCAGCCAGGACATGAGGTAGAACCGCGCCCCGGTGAACAGGCCGAGCGCCAGCACCACGGCGGCCATCGCCAGCGCGGCCTGGTTCAGTTGCCCCGCGTTGCCGGTGGCAAAGCCGTAGTCGATCAGTTGCCGCACCCCCTGCCCCAGCAGCAGCACCAGCCCGGCGGCGAGCGCCAGCGTGACCGCCGCGCCGATGGCCCGTCCTCGGTATGGACGCAGGAACGGCAGCAGCACGCGGAGCGCGGACAGGTTTGGCCGTGGCTTGGGGGTGTCGTTCAGCGTCGTGGCTCCAAAAGCTCGGCCAGGGTCACGGGCCGGAAGTCGTGGACATCAACGCCCACGTCGAATTGCCGGGTCTGCGGACGCAGGCGGCCGTGGCTGTGGCCGTGCAGGTTGACCGCGCCCTTGGCCATGCCGCGCCAGGTGCGGAAGGCGTAGTGGCACAGGACCAGCGGCGTGCCGTCCACGTGCAGCTCCATATAGGGCGTGACGGACGCCCAGCCAGGCAGGCCGGTGACGGCGGCGGGATCGTTGTTGCCGGTGACCAGGTGCTTCGTGCCGTGCAGCCGGTCCAGCACGGTCCCAGGCGACGGGTGGCGGACGGCGAAGTCGCCCAGGTGCCATACGGTGTCCGCCGGGCCGACGGCCGCGTTCCATTTGGCGACCATAGCGTCGTCCATCTCGGCCGTGGTGGCGAATGGCCGGCGGTATAACGCTCGCGCGCCGCCGTGGCCGAAATGCGTATCGGCGGTGAAGAACTGCATGCCCAGCCCATTTGTGCGCCATGACAACGCACGGAAGGCGGGCGGTGATCCCGCATGTGGATGATCTTGGCGCGACGCATGGCGCGAACGCGGCGTTCCTGGATCTGGCCCGGCGCGGCCTGGTGACGTGCGGCAGCGTCATGGTGCCGGGTCCGTGGTTCCCGGAGATCGCCGACGCTGACCCGGCGCTTGACCTCGGCATCCATCTCACGCTCACCAGCGAGTGGGTGGGGTGCCGGTGGGCGCCCATTTCGACCACCAGCCGCGCATCCGGCCTGATTGACGGCGACGGATACTTTTGGCCGGACGTGGCGAGCTTGCGCCGCCATCTGGTGCCTGAAGCCGCGGAGGCGGAGCTGCGGGCGCAGATCGAGCGGGCGCTCGCCCGTGGAATGCAGCCCACGCACATTGACGCGCACATGGCGGCGGCCATGCTGCCGGAGCTGTTGGACGCGCATGTGCGGCTCGGGCGGGAGTACGGGCTGTGGCCGGTGCTGCCGCGCTCCATTACTTGGGCGCCGGACATTGTAGCCTACCGGGATGCGGTGGCGGCATTGGACCGGGCGGGCGCGCCAGTGGTGGACCATTGCCGCGGCACGCTGGCCGTGGAGCGGGACGCGCTGGCGCCGGGCTGGCGGGACATGGTTGCCGCCCTGCCGCCCGGGGTGACGCATCTGGCGTTGCACGCCACCCAACCGGGCGAGTTCGCGGCCGTGGCGCCCGGCCATGCGGCATGGCGGTTCAACGAGCATGCCTTCCTGGCCGGCGGCGGCCTGCGTGACCTGTGCGAGGCGGCAGGGATCGAAGTCCTGGGCTGCCGTGAGTTCCACAGGGCGTGGAAAGGCTGAACGCGGTTGCCTCGGCGGCGTTGAGCCGGGCTGGAGGACTACATGGCACAGATTGAACGGTATCTAACCCCGGCGCTCGGGGCCGCATTCGCGGTGGCGGGCGCGGACAAGATCATTGGCAACCGCGGCTATGCCCGCATGTTCCGGCACCTCGGCTGGTCACGCGGCGGCATGCGCGCGGTGGCGCTCGCGGAGGTGGTGGGCGGGGCGATGCTGGGCGCGCGCAGCACGCGGCGGCTGGGCGGCGCGGTGCTGTCCGCCACCTCGGCGGCGGTGCTGGCGAGCGAGGTGCGGCACGGCGACGGCAAGCTGGCTGGGCCGCGGGCGTTGCTGATGCTGGCCGCGCTGATCGTAACCGCCCGGGGCTAAGCAGCCCTCTGCGGCTTGGAACACGGATGTGTTCAGGCTGCAGAGGGCTGCTTAGCTCTTTATCTGTATCTGTGCGCAAACTTTTAGAGGTTTGCTTAGGCCCGCTCGATCAGCGCGGCGATGCCTTGGCCGACGCCGATGCACATAGCCACGATCGCGCGCTGCCCGCCCAGGGTGTCAAGCGCGTTCACCGCCGTCATCGCCAGCCGCGCCCCGCTGGCGCCCAGCGGATGGCCGAGAGCGATGGCGCCGCCGTGCGGGTTCACCCGAGGGTCGTCGTCGGCCAGGCCAAGCTGCCGCAGCACCGCGATGCCTTGCGACGCGAACGCCTCGTTCAGCTCGATGACGTCGATGTCGGACAGGCGCAGCCCGGTGCGGTCCAGCAGCTTCTGCACCGCCGGCGCCGGGCCGATTCCCATGATGCGCGGCTCCACCCCGGCCGTCGCCATCGCCACCACGCGGGCGCGGGGCACGAGGCCATGGCGCTGGGCCGCGTCGGCGCTGGCGAGCATCAGCATGGCCGCGCCGTCGTTCACGCCGGACGCGTTGCCGGCGGTGACGGTGCCGGGGGTGCGGAACGGCGTCTTGAGCTTGGCCAGCGTCTCCAGCGTGGTGTCGTGCCGCGGGTGCTCGTCCTGGTCCACCACCGTGTCGCCGCGGCGGCCCTTCAGCGTGACGGGCGCGATCTCGCGGGTAAAAAATCCGCTGTCCTGGGCCGCCTTGGCCTTCTGCTGGCTGCGCAGCGCGAAGGCGTCCTGGTCGGCGCGGGTGACCTGGAACTGCTCGGCCACGTTCTCGGCGGTCTCCGGCATGCTGTCGGTGCCGTAAGCCGCCTTCATCAGCCCGTTCACGAAGCGCCAGCCGATGGTGGTGTCGTACATCTCCGCCTGCCGCGCGAACGCCTCGGTGGCCTTGGGAATCACGAACGGCGCGCGCGTCATGCTTTCCACGCCACCGGCCAGCAACAGGCTGGCCTCGCCGGAACGGATGGCGCGGGCGGCGGTGCCAACGGCGTCAAGGCCGGAGCCGCACAGCCGGTTGATGGTGCTGCCCGGCACGCTGGTGGGCAAGCCGGCCAGCAGGCTCGCCATGCGGGCCACGTTGCGATTGTCTTCGCCGGCCTGGTTGGCGCAGCCCATGTAGCAGTCGTCCAGCGCGCCCCAGTCCACGCTGTGGTTGCGGTCACGCAGCACGCGGATAGGGTGCGCCGCCAGGTCATCAGTGCGCACGTCTTTGAGCGCCCCGGCGTAACGGCCAATCGGCGTGCGGGCGTAGTCGCAGATGTAGGCGTGTTCCATGGCGCGTCCCCCTCCGTTCCGCCCAAACTTCAGCGAGCCAGAGGTAATCGGGTGATACGGCGCCGGCAATGGTCCGGCTGGACGTGCTGCGGCATGCAATCCATCATGGCCGCCCTCAGCTTGGAGCAAGCCAATGACGTTCGACCTTACGGGTCATGTGGCGGTGGTGACCGGCGGCGGGCGCGGGCTGGGCCGGGCAATCGCCGAGGGATTGGCGAAGCACGGCGCGAAACTGGTGCTGTGCGGGCGGAACGCGGGCACGCTGGCCGCCGCCGCGGAGGCAATTGGGCCGGACGTGCTGACGGTGGCGGCGGACGTGTCGCAGGAGGCGGACGTGCTGGCGGTGCGGGACGCGGCGCTGGAGCGGTTCGGCGCGGTGCACGTGTTGGTGAACAACGCCGGCGTGAACCCAATCTACGCCGGGATCGAGCGCACCAGCCTGGCGGAGTGGCAGCACATCCTGGACGTGAACCTCACGGGCACGTTCCTGTGCTGCAAGCACATCGGCGGCCTTATGGCGGAGGCTGGGCAGGGTTCGGTCATCACTATCAGCTCGGTGGCCGGGCACGTCGGGCTGCGGCGCTCGGTGCCATACTGCGCCACCAAGGGCGGGGTGGAGCTGCTGACGCGGGCGCTCGCGTTGGATTGGGCACCGAAGGGCGTGCGGGTGAACTGCATTGCGCCGGGCTACTTCGAGACCGACCTCACGGCCGGTATGCGGGAGAACGAGGCGATGTCCTCGCGGCTGCTGGCGGCGACGCCGATGGGCCGGTTCGGGCGTGATCCGGACATCGTCGGCGCGGCGGTTTACTTGGCGAGTCCGGCCAGCGCCTACGTGACCGGCCAAAGCTTGCTGGTGGACGGCGGCTATACCGCCGCTTGACGGAACCTAATTGCCGCTGCCGCGCTGGGGTGCGGGCAACCAGCGGAGGCGGGCATGGCGGTGAAGGTCGAGGGACGCAAGGTGAGGTATGCCGTGGTCGGCGGCGGCTGGATCAGCCAGGCCGCGTTCATGCCCGGCGTCAAGCACACCGGCAACTCGGAAATGACCGCGCTGGTGACCGGCGACCCGGCCAAGGCGGAGGGGCTGGGCCGCCGCTACGGCATCGAGCGGACCTACCACTACGACGCCTGGCGCGCGGCCATCGAGACCGGCGGGTTCGACGCGGTATACATGGCGCTGCCGAACTGGATGCACCGGGAGTACACGGTCCCCGCGCTAGAGGCCGGGCTGCACGTCTTGCTGGAAAAGCCGATGGCGACCAGCGAGGAAGACTGCCGCGCTATCCAGGCCGCGGCCGACAAGTCCGGCGCGAAGCTGATGATCGCCTACCGCCTGCACTTCGAGCCCGCGACGCTTGAGGCGCTGCGGTTGGTGCGAGGGCAGCACTTAGGCCATGTGCGGCTGTTCACCTCCACCTTCACGCAAAAGGTGTCGCCGCATAACCACCGGGCGCAGCATGGCTTTTGGGCCGGGCCGGTGGCGGACATGGGGCCGTATCCGATCAACGCCGCCCGCATGGTGTTCGGCGCCGAGCCGGTTGAGGTCATGGCCTGGGGCCAGCGCCACAAGGAGTTGCACTTCGACTTCGACGATACGGTATCCATCATGCTGCGCTTCCCCGGGGACCGCATGGCGCAGTTCACCGTGGCGTACGGCCTCAACGCCATCAGCGAGTACCGCATCGTCGGCACCGACGCGGACCTGCTGGTGAACCCGGCTTTCGGCTTTCCCGCACCGCTCAAGCACCAGCTTCGGGTAGGCGACACCAAGACGCCGCGCGAGTTCCCGGCGGTGGACCAGTTCGGCGGCGAGACGCAGTACTTTTCCAACTGCATCCTGAACGACATCGAACCGGAGCCGGACGGCGAGGAAGGCTTGTTGGACGTGCGCGTGGTGGCGGCGATTGGCCGCGCGCTGGAAACCGGCCGGCCGCAGGAGCTGCCGCCGCATACCCGGGCCAAGTCGCCGTTGCTGACGCAGGCGACCGACCTTCCGCCCATTACGCCGCCGCCGTTCATCAACGCGTCGGAGCCGTCCAAGGGCTGACGCCGCGCCAGCTTGTGACCAGTTGGGCGTGAGCCGTATGGTCTGGCAACCATAAGGGAAACGCCATGACAAACTTCGCCCCAGCGTTCCTTGCGGCGCGCGACCTGCTGTTGCGGCACCGCGCGGACTACTCGGCGGCGGCGCGGGAGTTCCGCTGGCCGGCGCTGGACCGGTTCAACTGGGCGCTGGACTATTTCGACCGTATGGCGGCGGACAACGTGCAGGCGGCGTTGCGCTTCATTGGGCCAGGGGACACAGACACCGCCATCTCGTTCGCGGACCTTGCCGCGCGGTCCAACCAGGTGGCGAACCACCTGCGCGGACTTGGGGTGCGGCGCGGCGACCGGGTACTGCTGCTGCTCGGCAACGTGCAGGCGCTGTGGGAGACGATGCTGGCGGCCATGAAGCTGGGCGCGGTCGTGATCCCGGCGACCACGATGCTGACCGAGGACGACCTGCTGGACCGCTTCGCCCGCGGCCGGGTGCAGCATGTCGTGGCCGATGGAACGCTGGTGGCGAAGTTCGTAGGCGTGCCGGGCGATTACACCCGGATCGCGGTGGGCGGGGCGGAGGGGTGGCGCCGGTTCGAGGACGCCTATACAAGCGATGCCGCATTCACGCCCGATGGCGAGACGCACGCGACCGATCCGTTGCTGCTATATTTCACCTCCGGCACCACGTCCAAGCCGAAGCTCGTGCTGCACAGCCACCAGAGCTATCCGGTCGGGCACCTGTCCACCATGTTCTGGATCGGGCTGCAACCCGGCGACGTGCACCTCAACATCTCCTCGCCGGGCTGGGCGAAACACGCGTGGTCGAGCTTCTTTGCGCCGTGGAACGCGGGCGCGACCATCTTGATCCTGAACCAGGCGCGGTTCGATGCGCGCGGGTTGCTGGCGGTGCTGAACCGGGCGCAGGTCACGACGTTCTGCGCACCGCCGACGGTGTGGCGGATGCTGGTGCAGGAGGACCTGACGCTGCATCCGGTGCATCTGCGTGAGGCCGTGGCAGCGGGCGAGCCGCTCAACCCCGAGGTGATCGACCGGGTGCGGCAGGCCTGGGGCGTGAACATCCGCGACGGCTACGGGCAGACCGAGACGACGTTGCAGATTGCCAACTCGCCGGGCCAAGTGGTGCAGCCGGGCTCGATGGGGCGGCCGATGCCAGGCTACGCGGTCCGGCTGGTGGACCCGGACGGGGCGGAGGCCGAGGAGGGCGAGATCGCGCTGGCGCTGGACCCCGCGCCGGTGGCGCTGATGCAGGGCTACATGCAGGAGGACGGGACGGTGCGCGCGTTGGAGGGCGGGCTATACCGCACCGGGGACGTGGCGATGCGCAACGCCGACGGCACGCTGACCTACGTCGGCCGGGCCGATGACGTGTTCAAATCGAGCGGCTACCGCATCAGCCCATTCGAGCTGGAGAGCGTGCTGATCGAGCATCCGGCCGTGGCCGAGGCCGCCGTTGTCCCCTCCCCCGACCCGACGCGGACCGCGCTGCCCAAGGCGTTCGTGCTGCTGGCGGAGGGGTGCGCGCCGGATGCGGCCACGGCGCAGAGCATCTTTGCGCACCTGCGGGAGCGGCTGGCACCGTACAAGCGGGTGAAGCGCGTCGAGTTCGCGGAGCTGCCCAAGACCATCTCGGGCAAAATCCGCCGGGTGGAGCTGCGCCGGCTGGAGGCGGCACAGCGGCAAAGCGGCGCGTCGGGCGACGCCGAGTTCACCGAGGACTGATTACGGCACCAAGTTGGGCGGCTTCCGCCCCGCTAGCACGGCGTCGATGCCATCCAGCACGATGTGGCCCATCGCGTCCCGCGTGCCGGTCGTGGCGCTGCCGAGGTGCGGCAGCAGCACGACGGCCTCCAGCGCCAGCAGCGCCGGGTCAACCCGCGGCTCGTTGTTGTAAACGTCCAGCCCGGCCGCCGCGACCTGTCCGGACTTGATGGCGGCCACCAATGCCGCGTCGTCGATCAGGGTGCCGCGGGCGGCGTTGGCGATGACTGCGCCGTGCGGCAGGCGGGCGATGCGGTCGGCGTTCAGCCAGTGCCGGGTGTTCTCGCCGCCGGGCGCGTGCAGCGACAGCACGTCGCACACCGGCAGGAATGTGTCGTCGCTGTCGTGGAAGGTCGCGCCCTCCTCCAGCTCGGGGGCCAAGCGCTGCTGGTCGCGGTAGTGCACCGCCATGCCGAAACCGCGCGCCATTCGCGCCAGCTCGCGGCCGATGCGACCCATGCCGAACACGCCGAGCCGGCGGCCGGACACGCCGGTGCCCAGCAGTTGCGTCGGCGCCCAGCCGTTCCACTGGTCCGAGCGGACCAGGCGCTCGCCCTCACCTGCCCGGCGCGCGGCGGCCAGGATCAGCAGCATGGCGCACTCCGCGGTGGCGACCGACAGCACGTCGGGCGTGTTCACCACTGGAAGCCCCCGCGCGCGGGCGGCCGCCATGTCGATGTGGTCAAAGCCGACGCTAAAGGTGCCGAGCACGCGCACGCTGTCCGGCAGTGCCTTGATGGTGGCCGCGTCAAGCTTTTCCGCCGGGCAGCACAGGACGGCGGCGGCGCCCTCGGCACGGGCCAGCACGTCGGCGCCGGTCACGGGCGTGTCGTCGGCGTTGAGCCTGGCGTCGTAGTCCCGTGCAGCACGGGCCTCGACGGCGGGCGGCAGGCGGCGGGTGACCAGCAGGACGGGTTTGCTCATGCTCTCCGAGCTCCTTTGGGGCGGTCCAGTGTGGCCGGGCTTGTCCCGCCGCGAAAGGGGCCGCAGGCTAGCAGGCATGCAGACCAGCCCCGCCCGCCTCGCCGTCGATATTGGCGGCACGTTCACCGACCTTGCGCTGGAAGCGGGCGCAGCACGGTTCACCGCCAAGGTGCTGACGACGCCGGCCGAGCCGGAGCGTGGCGTGCTGGAGGGGGTCGCGCTGATTTTGCGAGACGCCGGGCTGCGGCCAGCCGATGTGGCGATCCTGGTGCACGGCACGACGCTCGCCACCAACGCGCTGATCGAGCGCAAGGGCGCCCGGGTCGCGTTGGTGACCACGCAGGGGTTCCGCGACGTGCTCGCGATGGGCAACGAGAGCCGGTACGACCAGTACGACCTGAACATCGTGCTGCCGGAGCCGCTGGTGCCGCGCTATTTGCGCCTGCCGGTGCCGGAGCGGCTGGACAACGAGGGCCGGGTGCTGCTGCCGCTGGACGAGGCCGCGGTGCAGGCGCTGGCGCCGGCGTTGGTGGCGGAGGGCGTGGAGAGCGTCGCGGTCGGTTTCCTGCATAGCTTCGTGAACCCCCAGCATGAACGCCGCGTGCGGGACATCCTGGCGGATGCGCTGCCGGGGGTGCCGGTGTCGTTGTCGCACGAGGTCTCGCCGGAAATGCGCGAGTGGGAGCGGTTCAGCACCACGGCGGCCAACGCATACGTGCAGCCGTTGATCGCCGGCTATCTCGGGCGGTTGCAGACCGGCCTGGCGGCCATGGGACTGGCCGCCCCAGTGTTCATGATGCTGTCCGGCGGCGGGCTCACCACCATCGAAACAGCGTGCCGCTTCCCGATTCGCCTAGTGGAGAGCGGCCCGGCCGGAGGCGCCATCTTTGCCGCCAGCATCGCCCGGCAATGCGGCCTTTCGCGCGTGCTGAGCTTTGACATGGGCGGCACCACGGCGAAAATCTGTCTGATCGACGACTTCGCGCCGCAAGCGTCCCGCACGTTCGAGGTGGCGCGCATCGGCCGGTTCCAGCGCGGCTCCGGCCTGCCGCTGCGCATCCCGGTGATCGAGATGGTGGAGATCGGCGCAGGCGGCGGCAGCATCGCTCACGTGGACGGGCTGGGACGGATCGGCGTCGGGCCGGAAAGCGCCGGGGCGGACCCGGGGCCGGCGTGCTACGGCCGCGGCGGCATCCGGGCCGCAGTGACGGACGCGAACCTGGTGCTTGGCCGTTATGACCCGGCGCGGTTCGCCGGCGGCGCCATGGCGCTGGACGCGGGCGCGGCGGAGGCGGCGTTGGAGCGGTCGGTCGGGCAGCCGCTTGGCCTGGATGCTGGAATGGCGGCGCTGGGCGTGGTCGAGGTGGTGGACGAGAACATGGCCAACGCCGCGCGGGTGCACGCCATCGAGAGCGGCAAGACCTATGCCGGCCGCACCCTGATTGCGTTCGGCGGCGGCGGCCCGGTGCACGGCTACCGCGTGGCGGAGAAAGTGGGGATCGGCCGCGTGCTGGTGCCGCTGGGTGCCGGGGTGGGCAGCGCCATCGGCTTCCTGCGCGCGCCGGTGGCGTATGAGGTGGTGCGCAGCCTGTACCAGCGCCTGGGCCGGTTCGACGCGGCGGCGGTGAACGCGTTGCTGGACAGCATGGCGGCTGAGGCGGAGGCGGTGGTGGAGCCGGGCCGTTTCGGCGCGCCGACGCAGCAGCGGCGCGCGGCCTACATGCGCTATGTCGGCCAAGGCCATGAAATCCCGGTGGCGTTGCCGGCGCAGGCGATGGGACCGGACGACGTGACTGCGTTGCGGGCGGCGTTCGACCGGGAGTACGCGCGGTTCTACGACCGTCCGGTGCCGGGTTCGGACGTGGAGGCCATGAGCTACGCCGTGACCGTATCGACCATGGCGCAGGAGGCAGACGCCGCGCCGGCGCTGGCCGCGGAGCACGGCGCGGCGCGGACCCAGGCGGTTCGGGACACCATGACCGGGATGGTCACGGACTGGGTGGTGCATGACCGCACGGCGCTTGCGGCCGGGACGCAGGTCGTTGGGCCAGCCATCATTGCCGAGAACGAGACCAGCACCTTGATCGGCCCCGGCTGGACCGCGACCGTGGACCCGCGCGGCTACCTGGACCTGCGGAGGGACGTATGAACGCGATTGCCGACATCCAGCGCCAAGTCATGTGGAACCGCCTGCTGGCGGTGGTGGAGGAACAGGCGCAGACCATGATCCGCACGGCGTTCAGCACTACGGTGCGGGAGGCCGGGGACCTGTCGGCGGGCATCTTTGACCTGCAAGGCCGGATGCTGGCGCAGGCGGTCACCGGCACGCCGGGCCATGTGAACAGCATGATGGAGAGCGTGGGGCACTTCCTGCGCAAGTTCCCGGCGGACACGCTGCGGGAAGGCGACCACCTCATCACCAACGACCCGTGGCTCGGCACCGGGCACCTGCATGACCTGACGGTGGTGACGCCGGCGTTCCGCCACGGCCGGCTGGTGGCGCTGTTCGCCAACACGGCGCACGTCATCGACGTGGGTGGGCTGGGCATGGGTCCCGAGGGGCGGTCGGTGTTCGAGGAGGGGCTGTATATCCCCATCGTGAAGTGCTTCGAGGCCGGGCGGCCCAACGTGACGTTCTTCGATTTCCTGCGCGCCGGCACCCGGCTGCCGGTGGAGCTTGAGGGGGACGTTTATTCATTGTGCGCCTGCAACGACGCCGGGGTGCGGCGGCTGGTGGGGATGCTGGACGAGTTCGGGTTGGACGGCATCGACGCGCTGGCCGAGTTCATCTTCGACAGCAGCCGCCGCGGGACCCTGGCCGAGATCGCCCGGCTGCCGCAAGGGCGGTTCGACGCGGAGATCTGGTCGGACGGGTACGAGGCGCCGGTGCGGCTCCGGGCGTCGATGCTGATACAGGCGGACCAGATCAGCGTGGACTTCGCCGGCACCTCCGGCCGGTCCGGGCGCGGCATCAACGTGCCAGCGGCTTACACCCGGGCCTATGCCAGCTTCGGCATCAAATGCGTGGTGGCGCCGGGCATCCCCAACAACAGCGCGAGCCTGGCGCCATTCCGGTTCAGCATTCCGGACGGCTGCATCCTGAACGCGCCGCGGCCCAGCGCCGTGTCGGTGCGGCACGTGGTGGGGCAGTTGCTGCCGGACCTGATGATGGGCTGCCTGCACCAGGCGGTGCCGGACCGGGTGACGGCGGAGGGGTCGTCCTGTTTGTGGAATCCGCCGTTGCGCGGCGGCCCGATCGTGAGCGAAGGCTCGTTGCTGCCGGACTTCGAGGTCATCACCTTCAACTCCGGCGGCACCGGCGCGCGGCCCGGCCGGGACGGGCTGGACGGCACCGCGTTCCCGTCCGGCGTGCGGACCATGCCGGTGGAGGCGACCGAGAACGTGGCGCCAGTGGTGTTCTGGCGAAAGGAGTTGCGGCCCGGCAGCGCCGGCGTCGGCCGCACGCGGGGCGGGTTCGGGCAGGTCATGGAAATCGGCGCCAAGGACGATGCGGAGTTCGCCTGCAACGCCGTGTTCGACCGGGTGGCGCACGCGCCGCGCGGGCGGGACGGCGGCGGGGACGGCGCGCCAGGGGTGGTGCGGCTGCGGAGCGGGGCCATCCTGCGGACCAAAGGCTACTTGGTGATTCCGGCGGGCGACCGGTTGGTGCTGGAGCTACCGGGCGGGGGCGGCATGGGTGCGCCGGAGGAGCGTGACCCGGCTTTGATGGAGCGGGACCGGCGGGATGGGTTGATTAAGTGACTGTGCGCTGGGGCTTGTTAATTCCTGCCCATTCCGTGATTTCCTGAACTTCGCATCAGCGGCAGCTTGCGTAATTTCTGGATATAGGAGTTGATTAGGCGGCTTTCGCGTCAGCTTCAGGTGAGGCCACGCCTACCTGTTCGCCCATATTAGCCAAAATGACCTGCTCTGTCGTGCTGTAGCGTCGCAAGCCGTCGGCCAGTGCCGGGCCGTTTCTAGGCAACAAGCGGGAAAACAAGAGAAGTTCTCCCAGTTCGCGGGGATCAATCAGCAAAGCCCGCAACGCAAAGTATAGTCCTTTCGATTTTCTCCCATTCAAAGCATTGTTCATCGCAGTATCTTTATAAGTATTATAATTGAACCAACGCAGCTCTTGGCGAATGGCACGCAGCATAGGATCGCGGCGCGCGATGTGTGCGCTGCGCGCAAGCTCCGCTGAGAGCCGTCCAAGTGAGTGCATCATACTCCTTCCTTGCCGGTTCAGGACGTATGTTTCAGTATTTAAATAGTCCATGGGCGCCAATGTCGACACACGAAGATAAAGAAGCCAGTCCTCCCCATAAAGCAAGCGCGGGTCGAAGCCGCCGGCCGCTATGATGAGTTTTTTGTGAAACAGGCTAGCACCGAGCGGTAACCAGCCTCCAACTAGCAGTCGAGTAAGATTGGGTGTCGAAAATCGTTGTGTCGAACACCCCGGCTCATGCTTTTCTTCGATTTGGACAAGGGATCGACTTAGGCGCCGCTCGCCATTGGCGAGCAATGTTGCGTAGTCTCCACTTATCCAACGTGTGTCTGGTGAGTCTTTTATGACTGCGCACGCTTGATCGAGCTTATTCTTGGGCCATAGGTCATCGGAATCGATGAATCCAATCCAGTCGTAAGCAGCATGAGAAATACCCACGGTGCGCGCCTGCCCTGGGCCTGTGTTCTTGTCTTGATGCAAAACTTGCACGCGGCTATCGTTTGCGGATGCGTGGCGCAGCGCAGCCTTGGTCGCAGGACTGGTTGAGGCATCATCAACCAGTACGAGCTCAATTCCATGCGACCCAGCTTGACTGAGGACAGAATTCACTGCTGCCGCAATCAGCGTTGGGTCAGTATTAAATACTGGGCAGATAACGGAAACGTTCAAAACTTCCCCTTTATGCAATTAAGTTCTGCAACTGCATCGAATACTCACGCGATAACTTCTGTTGCGACGTGCTGAGTTTTTTGTCAGATAAGCGGTGCCAGGCGCATCAATGACCGTTGGCGCGGGAAATGCCTCTCTGGAAGATCTCAGCAACACGCGCCACTGCCTCGGCCATGCCATAGCGGTCCTGCATCTTGGCCCGGGCTGCCGCGCCGAGCCGAGCACATGCTGCGTCGTCCCGCAGCAGTTCGACACAAGCCTGGGCAAAACCTGCATTGTCGTCACGCAGCAAGACCTCCGACCCAGCTTCGAAGTGCAGGCCCTCGGCACCAAGGCGGGTGGATACCATGGGCCGACCGTATGACGCCGCTTCAACCAGCTTCAGCCGCGTACCGCCCCCCACCATGATTGGACACGCAATAACGCGTGATCTGGCATAAAGCTGGTCAAGGTCCTCCACGAAGCCGGTGAACGTGACCCCTGCGCCGGGGGACCGGAAGCTTGCGATCTGCTCCGGCCCCTTTCCAGCGATAATCAACTGGGCTTCAGGGATTCTTTGCTGGATCAGCGGCCATATTTGCTGGATCAGCCGGTCCGCCGCATCGCAGTTCGGCCGGTAGTCATAGCTGCCGAGAAACAGCACAGTCGGCTCCGGCGTCGGCGGCGCCGCGTGCGCTGGTATGGACATCGCATTTGGCACGACTTCGATCTGCCCGCTGAAGCCAAGGCGCCGGAGGTAGCGCTGGTCCAACTCCGAGCACACGAACGTCGCCTCGGCCATTCGCACCACACGCCGTTCGGCCAAGACCATGGCCGGAATGTGCGTCAGATACAACGGCGTGCCCAACCTGACTTGCGCCGCCAAAACCGTACGCAAACGGGTTCTATGCTCGATGTCCATGAAGTCCACGAACAACGGCGTCGGACGCGTCCCAGCACGCGGCAGGGCACGGGTTGCCAGGAAGCGGGACGCCAGCACCAGGTCTGGCTTTCGTGCCAAGCTGCGAGCGATCCCGCTTACCTGATCCGGCCCGGAGTAGTAGTGGTAGTCTGGCTGCTCCCCGACAGAAAACGCGCCGGCGCCGTAGTGGCTCCAGAGGGTTTCCTTGCGAAGCCGGATTGGGATTTGGTTGAGCCGGACCGGCAATCCCCAGAGTTCGGACAGCATAGCCTCATGCGGCGCCAGTGCGCCGAGCGTTGCGATCTGATCCTCCCGCGCAAAATATGCGACTTCAACCTCGTCGCTGATGGAGCGGAGGGCGGTTAGGAACAGGTCACGCCGCTTGCCGCCTCCATAGACGCCATCAGGGGTGGCAACAGGGCAGATTTCAGTAATCATCAGGCTTTTCATTACGCTTACCGGTTAGAGGCGCAGTTTCCAATCATCATGGAGCGAGCAGGTTGGGTTAACGGACGCCCAACTCATGATGCCTCAGCGGTTAAGGCCACATCCTGTCGCCGGACGCGTCCTGTGTGTGCTATCACCCGGCCTCTGGTGGATTGCAGCATGACGAGTGAAATACAACCGCACATTGAGAACGTCGCCGCCCGGACCGCAGTCAGTGCCGGGTGGATGGTAGCGTGGCGTTTGGTCACACGCTGCCTCGGTCTACTTAGCACCCTGGCGCTGGCCCGTCTGCTGGTTCCGGCTGACTTTGGCCTGGTCGCCATGGCGACTACGTTCACCGCAGCCATAGACAGCTTATCAACTCTTGGCGTGCACGATGCCCTGCTGCGCCGTCCTGACACCGGTCGGACCTGGTATCCCACCGCCTTCACTCTCCAAGCAATTCGCGGCATCCTGACGGCCGGCGTCATCGCCGTTGGCGCGCAAGCTTCCAGCCTGTGGTTCAACGAGCCGCGGCTCACCTCGGTCCTGCTGTTACTGGCCGTTCTCGCGTTTGCGAATGGGTTGGAGAACGTGGGCATCGTGGAGTTCCGTCGCCGACTGCAATTCGGCATGGAGTTCCGGCTGCTGTTCGTTCCGCGCATCTTACAGTTCCTAGTGACGATTGCACTTGCTTGGATGATACAAAGCTACTGGGCATTGCTGGTCGGCATCGCCGTTTCAGGCTTGTCACGCCTTGTCATGACCTACGTCATCCATCCCTGGCGACCCCGCTTGTCACTAAAACACTGGCGAGACCTGCTTGGTTTTTCTTTCTGGATCTGGGTCACCAGCATTGCGTCCCTTATTTGGGACCGCAGCGATGTGTTCATTCTCGGCCCGGTCATGGGCACCGGCCTGCTTGGGGTGTACCTCATCGCCTTTGAAATCGCTATCCTGCCAATGAGCGAAGTCGTTGCTCCTGCTGCACGCGCGTTATACGCTGGTCTGGCCGTTAAACGTCACCAGGGCTCAGATATTGCCGGTGTAACTCTGCCGGTCATTGCAGCTTTGCTGACCTTCGTCGTGCCACTATCACTCGGTTTGTCTGCCACTTCCGGTTATATCGTTGCTGGGCTACTAGGCTCGAAATGGCAAGCCGCACAACCGATGATTGCCACCTTTGCTTGGCTGTGCTGCGTTTCCCCCATCGCAGGGGTTTGTTCTACCGTCCTGATCGCGCAGGGGCAGTTGCGACGCAACTTCTTGTCTATAGCGGGCGCGGCGGTCGCCAAATCACTCATCATGCTTGCCATCGCACGTAGCGGCCAAGTGGACCTTGCGCCGCTTGCCATCGTCGCTTGCGTCGCTATCGAAACGCTACTGTTCCTGAGCCAACTGCGGGGTCATGAAAACCCGCAATGGCGAAAGAACGCGGGAGGGTTCTTACGGATCGGCACCGGCGCTGGGCTGACGACGAGCGCGCTGCTTGTATTCGGTTTTGGATGGGACGTGGTAGCGATGCAACCGCTGCCCGCAGTGCTGGCCGGCGGTTTGCTGGGACTAGCGATCATGTCGGCGTGCATGGGCACGCAATTACTGATTTGGTGGTGCGTAGGTCGTCCAAACGGACCGGAGACGTGGCTTATTGATTTAACGACCTCAATGATATCAGAACGACGTTCCCGAGCTGTGACATTGTAGCAGGACCTTACGCCTGAAGCGCGCCAGGCTCGATCAAGCGCATCAGCGTCTCCAGCCGGTCCGCCTCCGCCGCCGGCTTGTCTGGGCGCAGCCGCGCCACCCGCGGGAAACGCAGCGCCACGCCGGATTTGTGGCGGTTGCTGACCTGTGCCGCGTCGAACGCGATCTCCAGCACCAGGCCGCGCTCCACCTCGCGCACCGGGCCGAAGCGGTTGACCGTGTGGTTGCGTATCCAGCGGTCGAGCTGCACCAGCTCCACGTCGGTAAAGCCGGAGTACGCCTTGCCCACCGGGACCAGCTCGCCGTCCTCGCGCCACAGGCCGAAGGTGTAGTCGGAGTAGTAGCTGCTGCGCTTGCCGTGGCCGCGCTGCGCGTACATCACCACGGCGTCGATGGTCAGCGGGTCGCGCTTCCACTTCCACCAGAAGCCCTTGGGCCGGCCCGGCACGTAGGGGCTGTCGGCGCGCTTCAGCATCAGGCCCTCGATGCTGGCAGCGCGGGTGCCGTCGCGGACGGCGGACAGGTCGTCGATGGTGGTGAACGGGATGAGTTCCGACAGGTCCATGCAGGGCGAGGGGTGGCGTGCCACCCAGTCCACCAGCCGGGCGCGGCGTGCATCGAACGGCAAGGGGCGGAGGTCCTCGACGCCATCGAACAGCAAGTCGTACAGCCGGACGTGCACCGGGAACTCGCGCAGCATCTTGGGGCCGGGCGCCTTGCGGTTCAGCCGTTGCTGCAGGTCGGCGAACGGGGCGATCTGGTTGTCGCGCACCACCAGCAACTCGCCGTCCAGCACGCCCTCGAACGTCATGGCGCCCAGGATTTCCGGAAACGCGCCGGACACGTCGTCTGCGCCGCGGGAGTAGATGCGCTGGCTGGCCGCGGTCGCCACCAGTTGCACGCGGATGCCGTCCCACTTCCACTCGGCCCGGTATGCGGCGGGGTCGAGCGCGGCGCGGTCGGCGGCTTCCAGCGGGTGCGCCAGCATCGGCGGGCGGAACACCGGCGCGCCATTCGGGTCGGGACGGTGACCAGTGTCCTCGATCCAGGCGAACAGGCTGGCGTAGGGCGGCAGCAGGCCGTGCCAGACCTCCTCGACCTCGTCGGCGGCGATGCGTCCGCCCGCGACCTCGGCCAGCGCGATTTTGGCGAGCCGGGCGGACGCGCCAACGCGGAGCGAGCCGGTGATGAGCTTCAACAACGCATAGCGCACCGACACGTCCGAGGCGTCAAGCCAGCCGGCCACCAGGCGCGGCAGCTCGGCCTTGGGGGTGTCGTGCAGAGCGTGCACCACCTCGCTCATGGTCGGCGGCCCGGCGTTGGTGGGCGCGGCCGGCCAGATCAGCGCCACCGTCTCCGCCAGGTCGCCCACGTAGTCGTGCGACATGCCGAACAGCACCGGGTCAGTGCGCTCCTCCGCGAGCGCCCGGATCAGGCCGGGCTTGGCAACGGCAAATGACAGCTCCCCGGTAAGCGCCGCAAGGCCGTAGCCGCGGTCAGGGTCCGGCTGGGTAGCGAAGTAGCGGCGCAGCAGCGCGATTTTTGCCAAGCGGCCGGGGGTGAACACCAGGCGCTCCAGCAGGTCCGCGAACGCGATCACGCCGCCTCCGCCTTGTGCACAGCGTCATCGTCCTCGTCGCCGTAGCCCACCAGGCGCAGTGCCCGGCCGCGGATGCCGCGCTTGGCGGCCTCGTGGATCAGCGCCTCCTCCCGGCCGTGCGTCACCCAGACTTCAGGGGCCGCGACCTCGTCCAGGGTCATGTTCAGCTCATCCCAATCGCAATGGTCGCTGATGACCAGTGGCAGCTCGACGCCCTTGCTGCGGGCGCGCTGCCGGACGCGCATCCAGCCGGAGGCCACGCACACCACAGGCTCAGCCAACCGCCGTGCCCAGCGGTCGGCGATGGCGGAGGGAGGCGCGATCACGATGGCGCCCTTGAGGTTGTCTTTCTGCGCGACCGTTGCTGGCAGCAGCTCGCCCAACGGGATGCCGAGGCGTTCATAGGCCGTGCACAGTGAAATTTGCGCCCCGTGCAGGTAAACCGGCCGATCCCAGCCGGCTTGGCGCAGCAAGGCGATGACCCGCTGCGCCTTGCCAAGCGCGTAGGCGCCGATGACGTGGGTGCGGTCCGGGAACAGCGCCACGCTGTCCAGCAGCTTAGCGATTTCGTGCCCCGCCGGGGGGTGGCGGAACACCGGGAGCGCGAAGGTCGCCTCGGTCACGAACACGTCGCACGGGATGGGCACGAACGGCCGGCAGGTCGGGTCGGCGGCGCGTTTGTAGTCACCGCTCACCACCACGCGGCTGCCGCGCCACTCCATTGCAACCTGCGCCGAGCCGAGCACATGGCCGGCCGGCTCCATCCACACCCGGGCCTCGCCGATGGTGAGCGGCGTCCCGTACTCGAGCGCCTGCTGCACCGCTCCGGCCCGTCCGGCGCCCATGCGTACATCCATCAGCGCCAACGTTTCAGGGCTGGCAAGCACGGCGTCGTGGCCCGGCCGGGCGTGGTCCGCATGGGCATGGGTAATGATGGCGCGGGGGACCGGACGCACCGGGTCGATGAAAAAGTCGCCAGGCTCGCAATAGAGTCCGTCCGGCAGAACCTTCAGCCAAGTCTCAGGATGCGGCATGGGCCAGCAGTCCCTCCCCTACTGACAGGGAGAGACTGCCGAAATCAGCCCGGTTTCTGATTGCTGTCCAACGCCAGCGGCACCGGTACCCAGCGCAGGCCGTCGCCGCTTTGAATCAGCATCAGCACGGTCTTGCGGTTCTGCTTGCGGTAGCGGTCGAGGCGTTCCGACACGTCGGCCGGGGTGGACACCGCCTCCTGCTGCACCTCCACGATCACGTCGCCGGGCTTGAGGCCGCGACCGGCGGCGGTGCCGTCCGGGGTCACGTCCGTCACCACCACGCCCTTTTGATCCTGGGCCAGCTTGAACCTTTCCCGAACCTCGTCCGTAAGCGGGGACAGCCGGGCGCCAAGGCCGGAAATTTCCGCCGTGCGGCTCGGGGCGGGGCGGTTCGGCGCGGGGTTGGTGCTGGCCTGCTGCACGTCCTCCGGCAACTCGCCGACCGAGGCTTGCAGCGTCACGCGCTTGCCTTCGCGCCACAGCTCGACCGGCACATCCTTGCCGATCATAGTCTCGGCCACGATGCGCGGCAGGGTGCGCATCTCCTTCACGTCCTGGTTGTTGAACCGGAGGATCACGTCGCCGTTGCGGATTTTGGCGTTGTCGGCCGGGCCACCCTCGTTCACGCCTGCGACCATGGCGCCCTGGGTGTCCTTGAGGCCGAGGCTCTCGGCGATGTCCGGCGTCACCTGCTGGATGCGCACACCAAGCCAGCCACGGCGGGCGCGGCCGAACTCGCGCAACTGCGCCACGACGGATTTTGCGAGGTTGGCGGGCACCGAGAAGCCGATGCCGACCGAGCCGCCGGATGGCGAGTAGATGGCAGTGTTGATGCCGATGACCTGGCCTTCCATGTTGAACAGCGGGCCACCGGAGTTGCCGCGGTTGATAGAGGCGTCGGTCTGTATGAAGTCGTCATACGGACCTTGGCGGATGTCGCGCCCGCGGGCGCTGACGATGCCGGCGGTGACGGAGCCGCCGAGGCCGAACGGGTTACCAATGGCCAGCACCCAGTCACCAACACGCGCGCCGTCACTGTCGCCGAACGGCACGAACTTCAACGGCTTGTCGCTCTCGACCTTGAGCAACGCGAGGTCCACGCGCTCATCCTTGCCAACCAGCTTGGCCTTCAGCGTGGTGTTGTCCTGCAACGTCACGTTGATTTCGTCCGCGCCGTCAATGACGTGGTTGTTGGTGACGATGTAGCCAGTTGGGTCGATGACGAAGCCGGAGCCGAGGCTGGTGGCGCGACCGCTGGGAGGGCCACCAGGACCACCGCGCGGACCTTCGCTGCGGGGGCCTTCTTCGGGCGGACCGCCACGGCGCGGCTGCTGGCCCGGGCGGTTACGCTCCAGGAAGTCGCGGAAGAACTGCTCGAACGGCGAGCCAGGCGGGAAGTTCGGCACCTCCGGCCCGCCCCGGTCCGCCCGAGCTTGCGACGCCTGGGACGAGGATATGTTCACGACCGCCGGCAACAACGTCGCCGACAGGTCAGCGAAGCTATCGGGCGCGCCACGCGCCACAGCCGGGGCTGTAAAGGGCGGCATTGCCGCCGGAACCACGAAAGCGCTGGCGAGCAGCAAGGCGCGGACAGTGCGGAGGCGCATGTATCTTCCCCAGACAGAGTAGCGGCATATACGCATGCAGTTAAGGCATTCCCATGCGGGAATGCCTTAGGATTTTGGACTCTAGTGCTTCGGCGGCTCACGCAGCAGGCGCAGGAACTCATTATCGGGTGTCAGTACCATACGGGACTGGCCGTTGGCGAACACATCGCGGTAGGCCTGCAACGTGCGGTAGAAACCGTAAAACTCCGGGTCCTGCTGGAAGGCGTCGGCGTAGATCTTGGTGGATTGGCTCTCACCGTCACCGCGAAGCCGGTCAGACTGGGCACGAGCCTCCGCCAGCAACACGGTGCGGTCGCGCTCAGCGTCCGCCCTGATGCGCGCGCTGGCCTCGTCGCCCTCGGCGCGGAGCTGCTTCGCCACGCGGTCGCGTTCGGACTTCATGCGGTTCAGGATGGCCGTGGTGTTTTCCTCCGGCAGGTCCGCGCGGCGGAGGCGCACGTCCTCCACCGTCACGCCGAACGCGCGCATTTCGTCCGCGACCTGGCCACGGATCAGCCCCATGATGCGGCCCCGGTCATTGGAGAGCACGTTCAACAAGGTCTCGCCACCCAGCACTCGGCGCAACGACGACGTCACGACCGAGTTGAGCCGCGCCCGGATTGCGTCCTCGGCCGCGCCCACGGCCTGGAAATAACGCAGCGGGTCGGTGATGCGGAAACGGGTAAAACTGTCCACGATCAAGCGGCGTTGGTCGTTAAGGATGACTTCCTCGCCGGGCGTCTCATAATCCAGCAAACGACGGTCGAAGCTGATAATTTGCTGCACGAACGGCACTTTCATCTTAAGGCCGGGCGTGTTGATGACGCGGATGGGTTGGCCAAACTGGGTGATCAGCACCTGCTCGGTCTGCGCGACGGTGAACAGGCTGGCACCGGCCAGCACCACCAGGGCGAACACCCCGACAACGGCAGCAAGGACAGCGCGGCTCATCGGGCGGCTCCTACGCCTGGGCGGGCAGGCGGCTGCGTGGCCGGCCGGACAGCGTCGAGCGGCAAATAGGGCACGATGCCCTGCAACCGATCATCCACCACGATGGATGGCGTCTTGGTTAGGATGTCTTGCATGGTCTCGATATACAGCCGGCGGGCGGTCACGTCCTTGGACACTGCATAAGCGTTGTACACCGACAGGAACCGCTGCGCCTGGCCGGCGGCCTCGGCGATAATGGCCTGCCGGGCGCCCTCGGCCTCGGCAGTCAGGCGCGCGGCATCGCCACGGGCGCGGGGAATGATGTCGTTGCGGAAGCTCTCGGCCTCGTTGCGGGCGCGCTCCGCGTCGGTGTTGGCGCGCTGCACGTCGCGGAAGCTCTCGATGACGGCTTGGGGCGGGTCAACCTTCTGCAACTGGACCTGGGTGATCTCCACCCCGGCGCCATACTGGTCCAGGACGCCTTGCATGCCGGAGGTCACCGACTGCTCGATGCGGCCGCGCGCCTCGGTCAGCGCGGGTTGGATCGGCGTGCGGCCAATGACCTCGCGCATCATGCTTTCAGCAGCGGACTTCACGGTGTTCTCGGGATTGCGGGTCCTGAACAGGTAATCGCCTGCGTCACGGATGCGCCAGAACACGCTGAAATTGATGTCGATGATGTTCTCGTCGCCGGTGAGCATGAGCGCTTCTTCGCTCACCTCGCGCGCTGGCCCGCCGATGTCGCGGCTGACGCGGCCTTGGGGCACGCGGAGCACGCCAGAACTGTCGCCAGCGACGCGGAAGCCGACCTCGGTACGGTTGATCCGAGTGACCGCCGGAGTGAGCGCCTGTTCGATGGGCCAGGGCAAGTGGTAGTTCAGCCCCGGCAGCGTCGTACGCTGGAACGCGCCGAAACGCAGCACCACGCCCTGCTGGTCCGGCTGCACGCGGTAAAAGCCGCTGCCGAGCCAAATCACCGCGCCAACCAAGGCAACCAGCGCGAGCAGGCGGCCGTTGGTCTGCCGGCCGCCTGCTCCGCCGGGCACGAAACGGCGCGCCGAGCTTTGCAGCTTGGCGATCATCTCGTCCAGGTCAGGAAGGCCGTTATTGCCGCCGCTCGGGCCGCCACCGCCCCAAGGGCCGCGGTTTGGACCGCGTGGCGGCCCACCGGGAGTGCCCCAGGGACCTCCGCCGCCGCTGTTATTCCAAGACATGAGGTATGGTGGCTCCGTAGTTTGCAGGTCCGTCGGCGTGCGCCATATGCCGCATCACAGTCGCGTGGATATTGACCGCGCGCCGGGGGTTTACAAGCGATGACGGCATTGACGGCGGACGGCCTGCGCGAAGCGCTGCGGGCGGTGACGGACCCGCGCACCGGCCAGGACGTGGTGGCGGCCGGGTTGGTGGACAGCCTGGAGGTGCGCGGCAGCCTGGTTCATGTGGCGCTGCGCACCGACCGGGCGGGCGCGGCGGCGATGGAGCCAGTGCGGCGGGCGGCGGAAGCGGTGCTGTCGCGCCAGGCTGGCGTCACCAACGCCACCGCCGTGCTGACGGCGCACCGGGAAGCGCCGGCGCCGGCGCGGGCGGAAAAAGCGGCGTTGCTGCCGGAGGTGCGGCATATCGTGGCCGTTGCGTCCGGCAAAGGCGGCGTGGGCAAATCCACGACGGCGGTGAACCTCGCGGTGGCGTTGGCCCAGCAAGGGCACCGGGTCGGGCTGCTGGACGCAGACGTGCACGGGCCGAGCCTGCCGCGCATGTTGGGCGTGTCGGCGAAGCCGCAGTTGGTGGACGGGCGCATGGTGCCGCTGGAGGCGTGGGGGCTGAAAGCCATGTCCATTGGCTTTCTGGTGGACCCGGACCAGGCGATGATCTGGCGCGGCCCGATGGTGATGGGCGCCTTGGAGCAGATGATGGGCCAGGCGGACTGGGGCGCGCTGGACGTGCTGGTGGTGGATATGCCGCCCGGTACCGGAGACGCGCAGCTCACGATGGCGCAGCGGGTGAAGCTCAGCGGCGCGGTGATCGTGTCAACGCCACAAGACATCGCGTTGATCGACGCGCGGCGGGGCGTACGGATGTTCGAGAAGACGCTGGTGCCGGTGCTGGGCCTGATCGAGAACATGAGCACGTTCCACTGCCCGAACTGCGGGCACGAGACGGCGCTGTTCGGCCATGGCGGCGCGCGGCGGGAGGCGGAGGCGCTGGGCGTGCCGTTCCTGGGCGAAATCCCGTTGCTGCTAGACATCCGCACCATGTCGGACGCTGGCACGCCGATCTGCGCCGCCGCCCCGGACAGCCCAGCCGCACAGGCGTTCGCGGCCATCGCGCGCCGGGTGTGGGACAGCCTTGGCGGGTCGCGCCCGGCGGCGCCCAAGATCATCATGGACTAGCGCGCCCGGCGGCGGTAGGTCGCGCGGCATGGACACCATGCTGCGCGATTTCTGGTATCTGGCCGCGCCGGGGCGCGATGTGGGCCGCGGCAAGACCCGGCCGATCACCTTGCTTGGCGAACAGGTGCTGCTGGGGCGCAGCCAGGACGGCGCGGTGTTCGCGTTCGGCGATAGCTGCCCGCACCGCGGCATGCCGATGCGGCACGGCTCGTTCGACGGCGCGACGTTGCGCTGCTGCTACCACGGCTGGGCGTTCCGCAGTTCGGACGGATGCTGTACCGAAATCCCCTCGTTGGCGCCCGGTGACCAGACCGAGCCCGCCCGCTTCCGCCTGCGCATATATCCGGCGCGGGAGGTGCAGGGCAACGTCTGGGTATACGTGGGCGACGGCGAGCCTGGGCCGGTGCCGACCGTCCCCGGCTTCGACGGCGTTGCGCCGCAGGTCACGGTGACCGAGCGGTTCCCCTGCAACGTGGACCTGGCGGCCATGGGGTTCTTTGACCCTGGCCACCCGGCGTTCGTGCACACCTCACGCTGGTGGAAGAGCAACCCGGCGGCGAACCTGCGCCTGAAGGAAAAAGGCTTCGAGCCGGACGGCATGGGGTTCCGTATGCTGCGCCACCATTTGAAGGAGGGCGCCAACCCGTACCGCCTGCTGGGCCGCAACGTGCGGATCGACATCGGCATCCAACTGCCGGGAGTACGGATCGAGCACATCCAGGGCGACCGGCACTCCGCCTGCGTGCTGGCGGCCGCGACGCCGGTCAGCGAGAGTGTGACCGACGTGCACTACTGCGTTTACTGGACCCTGCCATGGCTTGCGCCGCTGCGCCCGGCGGCGTGGTGGATGGCGCGGGACTTCCTGCGGCAGGACCGGGACGTGGCGGCGCGGCTGATGGACAACCCGGCCCCGCCTCCGCCGTTGTACGTGGGCGATCCGGACACCCAGGTGCGGTGGTACTTGCGGCTGAAGCGCGAGTACGCGGCGGCGCGGGCGGAGGGCCGGGCGTTCGTCAACCCGCTGCGGGCGCAGACGTTGCGTTGGCGGAGCTGAGCAGGGCCACGTCAGTGTCCGAGGCGTTCGGCAAGCTGCCCTGGGACCCTGCGCGCGTGCAGCAGAGCGCGGCGGCCGCCATGCCGCGGCGGAGCGCGTCCGGCAGCGGCACGCCCCTGTCGAGGCCGGCCGCCAGCACGCCGGCCAGGCAGTCTCCGGCCGCGGTGGTGTCGATAGCGTGGACCGGATAGGCCGGCATCGAGCCGCTTCCGTCCGGACCATCGAAGGTTGCGCCGCGCTCGCCCAGGGTGCGGACCACAGCCATGCCGAGCGCCCCATGCAGCCCGGCCGGATCGGTGCCGTGCTGCGCGGCCAACCAGGCGGCCTCCGCCTCGTTCACCAGCAGCACGTCCACCACATGCAGCGCCGCCGGGTCAAGCGGGTGGGCAGGGGCGAGGTTCAGCACGATGCGTGCGCCGCGGCTGCGGGCGCGGTGGATCAGCGCGGCAGTCTCGGCCGGGTCGCACTCCATTTGCAGCAACACCGTGGTATCTGGCCCGAGCAGGCTATCCTCGACCTGCGCTTCGCGCGCCAGCAGGTTCGCGCCGCTGCCGACGGCAATCTGGTTGCGGCCGTCCGGGTCGGTGCAGATGGCAGCGCAGCCGGTCGCGGCGTCGGTCCGGGCCACCCGGCTGAGGTCCACCCCGGCGGCGACCAGTCCGGCCAGCGCGCCGTCCGCCATCGGGTCACGGCCGACCGCGCCCGCCATCACCACCGCTGCCCCGTCCCGCGCGGCGGCGACGGCCTGGTTGGCGCCCTTGCCGCCGGGTTCGAAACGGACGCTGTGGCCGAGCACCGTCTCACCCGGCGTCGGCAAATGGGGCAGCGGGAAAATCAGGTCCGCGTTGATCGAGCCGAACACTACGATCACCGGCCTAGCGTCTCCATCAGCTCGGTCCACTCGCGCTTGGACAGCCCGCTGCTGGCCTGTTCCACCGGCTCCCCCGCCAACATCCGCCGCACCACGGCGAGCATGCCGGCGGACAGGGTGGCAGCGCCCATGCGGTAGTCCTGGAACGCCCGGAACGTCTCCGGCACCCAGGCGCGCACCGTGTCCAGCATGGCGTCGGCGTAGGCGCGGATTTCGTACTGCGCGTGACTGTCGGCGCGGAGCGACAGGAAGCCCAGCAAGTTGTGCAGGTCGGCCTTCCAGTACCACTGGGTGTAGGTGTTGAGCGTGAGATTCATGCGCGCCAGCTCCCGCGCCAAGCCGCGCCGCTCTGGGTCCACAGGCTCGCCGTCCGGGTTTTCATTCAGCATGTGGGCGTAGTGGTCATAGGTCAGCGTCGCGTCCTGGCGCAGCATGTCCAGGACGGCGGCGGCCTCGGCGCCTTCCAGCACGACGCCGCGGCCCTGGCGGTTGCTGCTGCTTTGCGCGGCCAGGTGTTCCGGGGCGGGGATATAGAACTCGCGGTCCAGGATGCTGTAGCGAGCGCTGTACTCGTTCACGTTGGCCATGCGGTGGCGAATCCACTGGCGGGCCACGAAGATGGGCAATTTCACGTGGTACTTGATCTCGCACATTTCGAACGGCGTGCTGTGGCGGTGGCGCATGAGGTAGCGGATCAGCCCGGCGTCCTCACTGGTGCGGCGGGTGCCGCGGCCGTAGCTGACGCGGGCGGCCTGCACGACCGCGCCGTCGTCGCCCATGTAGTCGATGACGCGGACGAAGCCGTGGTCCAGCACCGGGATGGCCTGGTACAGCAGGTCCTCCAGCGCGGGCACGGTGGCGCGGCGGGTGGGGTGCGCCATTTGCCGCTGGGCGTCGATTTCAGCGTGCTGTTCAGTCGATAGGGTCATCCAAAAACCCCTAGCATTCGGGCGCGGGAATGCCTATCTTCATAGGGCTGTAACAACGGCTATGGTGATAAACGGCAGTTGGAATAAGCGTTGTGGACCCGGGGGCAGTGCCCGGCGTCTCCACCATCCGTAGACGGATGGGTGCGGGGACGACACAGGCTCGACACGCGTAGTAAAGACCTGCCTTTTGCCCGGCATGATACCGCCGTTATCGGGTCATATCACAAGTGCCAATGACAATCATCAGGCGCTCGCGATCGCTGCGTAAGCAGTGACACGCGCGGTCCGGGGGGTACCGGGCAACAGAAACCCCCCACTCTTTCCGGACTAACCCCGCTTCGCATTCCAGAACACCGGCATGCCCGGCAGGATACCCGTCAGCTCCGCCCGGTGCGCCGTCTGCTGAAACTGCTGGCCCAGCGGCACGTATGGCACGTCCTGGAACGCCTGGAGCTGCATGCGTTCCGCCAGCGACCGCTGCACGGCCGGGTCTGCCGCGCGTAGCCACTCATCACGCAGCGACTCCAGTATGGGGCTTACGGCCCAGCCCGGCGCCGCGGCGCGGCCGTTGCCGCGCAGGAACGGGTGACCGGCCGGGTTCACGTGGTCAAGGCCGGACCAACTGGTCTGGAACACGCTCCAGCCGCCGCGGTCGGGCGGCTCCATGTTGGTGCGGCGTTGCACCGCAGTGCCCCAGTCCATCGCCTGCGCATCGAGGTTCAGGCCCAGCTTGCGGAACAGATCGGCCGTGACCTCGGCCAGCGCGTTCGTGCTTGGGATGTCGGTTGGCACCAGCAGGGTCACGCGTTCGTTGCTATAACCGGCCTCGGCCACGGCACGGCGGGCCGCGTCCAGGTTGCCGGTCATGGCCTCCATTCCCGCGCGGCTCGCAAGCGGCGTGCCCGGGCAGAAGTAGCCGACGCCGTCCGCCCACAGCGTGCGGTCCGGACCGGAAACCGCTTGCATGTACTCGGCCTGCACCACGGCGGACAGCACGGCGCGGCGCATGGCAGCGTTGTCGAATGGCGGATGCAACTGATTGAAGCGCATCGTGCCAATCACGCCGGTAGGGTCCTGGGTGCGGACCACCAGCCGCCGGTCGGCGCGCAACCGGCCCAGCAGGTCGGGGTTGGCGACCAGCCACCAATCGATCTCGCCCCGCTGCAGCGCGGCGCTGGCCGTCGCGGCGTCCTGGATGATGGTCCACTCCACCCGGTCGAACCCTGCCCGTTTCGGCCCGGCGGTGCGGGACGGGGCGCCGCCGTCCCGCGGCTGGTAGCCCTCGAACCGGGCATAGGCCACCCGAGCGCCAGGCACGCGCTCATCCGCCAGGAAGCGGTACGGGCCGCTGCCGACCATCTCGGACACTTGTTTGAACGCGTCGGTGGCGGCGAACCGCTCGGGCATGATGACGCAGGGGCTGGGCGAGGTCTTGGCCAGCGCGTCCGGCAGCAGCGGGAACGGACGCGACAGCCGGAACTGCACGGTGCGGTCGTCCGGCGCCGACAGCTCGTCCGTGGCGGCCAGCAACGCTTGGCCGAACGTGTCGCGTGCCCCCCAGCGGCGGATGCTGGCCACGCAGTCCCGCGCCAAAACAGGCGTGCCGTCGTGAAAGCGCAGGCCGGGGCGCAGCGTCAGGCGCCAGCGCAGGCCATCCGGCTCGGTCACGAAGCCCTCAAGCATCTGCGGCTGCGCGGCGTAGTCCGCGTCCTGGCCGAACAAGGTGTCGAACACCAGGAACGCGTGGTCGCGCGTTTGGTAGGACGTGGTCCAAATCGGGTCCAGCACAGCCACGTCGGCCTGGGGCACAAAGCGCAGCACGGTGCTGCCCTGCGCGCGGGCCACGGACGGCGCGGCCAGGCTGGACAGCAACGCGGGGGCGGCGGCGAGCAGGGTGCGTCGTTGCATGGTGCCTCTCCTGGGTTTACGACCAAGGCGCCGGGCCAAGCCGGTATCCAATGCCTGCTGTAACCGCTAAGTGTGCCCGCATGGAAGACAACGAAGACGGCCGCGACGGCGGCCCTCCCGCCCGTCCCGACAGCCTACTGCCGTATGACGTGTGGAGCGAAGAAGCGTCGCGTCATGTCATGATGCGCGCGCTGGCCTATGTGGGCGCCGAGGGCATGCCCGGCGAGCACCACTTTTACGTGAGCTTCCGCACCGATTGGCCTGGTGTCAGCCTTCCCTCCCGCCTGCTCGCGCAGTATCCGCACGAAATGACCATCGTGCTGCAGCACCAGTTCTGGGACTTGCAGGTCGATGAGCCGGCTGGGTGGTTCAGTGTCGGCCTGTCGTTCGGCGGCGTCCCGTCCACCTTGCAGATACCGCTCGCGGCAGTCACGGCGTTCGCCGACCCGCACGTGCAGTTCATGCTTCGCTTCCGGCCGCCAGGTGACGAGGCCGCCAACGACGACCCAGACGATTCTGTGCCGGTGCCGCCGCCCGCCCTGGAAGCGCCGCCGTCCGAGGCGCCGCAAGTCGTGAGCCTGGACGCCTTCCGCCGCCGCCCGCCCACCAAGGACTGAGCATGAACGCACCTCTGCCGCCATCCCAGGCACGGCCCGCGGGCTTCCGCTACGCCCCAATGTTCCCGCTCGGGCCAAGCGAGACGCCGTGGACCCGGCTCGATATCGCGGGCGTCAGCACGTCGGTGTGCGACGGCCAAACGGTGCTGCGCATCAAGCCGGAGGCGCTGAGCGAGCTGGCGTTCCAGGCATTCCATAGCGTGTCGCACCTGCTGCGCCCGGCGCACCTGCGGCAACTGCGGCGTATCCTCGACGACCCGGAGGCTTCCGCCAATGACCGGTTCGTGGCGCTGGACCTGTTGAAGAACGCCAACATCGCGGCCGGCGGCGTGCTGCCGATGTGCCAGGACACCGGCACCGCGCTGGTGTTCGGCAAAAAGGGCCAGCGCGTCTGGGTGGAGGGCGACGAGGAGGAGGCGCTGTCCTGGGGCGTGCACCGCACCTTCACCGAGACTAACCTGCGCTACTCGCAGATGGCGCCGCTCAGCATGTTCGAGGAGGTCAACACCGGCAACAACCTGCCGGTGCAGTTCGACATCATGGCGCAGCCTGGCGAGCACCACGCCAACGAGATGCTGCTGATGTTCGTCGCCAAGGGCGGCGGGTCCGCGAACAAAAGCTTCCTGTTCCAGGAAACCCGCGCCATCCTGAACCCCGCCAAGCTGCTGGAGTACCTCGGCACGCGCATCCGCACGCTCGGCACCTCCGCTTGCCCGCCATACCACCTGTCCATCGTGATCGGCGGCACGTCGGCGGAGCTGTGCCTCAAGGCGGTGAAGCTCGCTTCCACCAAGTGGCTGGACGCGCTGCCCATGTCCGGCAGCCAGGCCGCGCATGCGTTCCGGGACCTGGAGATGGAGCAGAAGGTGCTGGAGTTGACGCGCACGCTCGGCATCGGCGCGCAGTTCGGCGGCAAGTACTTCTGCCATGACGTGCGGGTGGTGCGGCTGCCGCGGCATGGCGCGAGCCTGCCGGTGGGCATCGGCGTGTCGTGCAGCGCCGACCGGCAAATCCTGGCCAAGATCACGCCCGACGGCGTGTTCCTGGAGCAGTTGGAGGCTGACCCCTCGCGCTATTTGCCGGAGGCGACCGACGACATCCTGGGCGGGGACGTGGTGCGGGTGGACCTCAACCAGCCCATGGAGGCGATTCGCCGGCAACTGTCGCAGCACCCAGTCAAGACCCGGCTGGCGCTCAACGGCACCGTCGTGGTGGCGCGGGACATCGCGCACGCCAAGCTGAAGGAGCGGCTGGACCGGGGCGAGGGCCTGCCGGACTACCTGCGCGACCACCCCGTGTATTACGCCGGCCCCGCCAAGACGCCCGAGGGCATGGCGACCGGCAGCTTCGGCCCCACCACGGCCGGGCGCATGGACAGCTATGTGGCGGAGTTCCAGCGCGCCGGCGGCAGCCTGGTGATGCTGGCGAAGGGCAACCGGTCCCGGGCGGTGCGGGACGCGTGCAAGGCGTATGGCGGCTTCTACCTCGGCAGCGTTGGCGGCCCGGCGGCCCGGCTGGCGCAGGACTGCATCCGCAAAGTGGAGGTGCTGGAGTATCCGGAGCTTGGCATGGAGGCAGTCTGGCGCATCGAGGTCGAGGACTTCCCGGCCTTCATCGTGATCGATGACAAAGGCCACGATTTCTATGACGGGCTGGAGTAGATGCGCTTCACGGTCGACCGGCTGGACCACCTGGTGGTCAACTGCGCTGACGTGGAGCTGACCGCGTCCTGGTACCAACGCGTGTTGGGCATGGAACGGGAGGAGTTCGGGCCGGACCGCCGCACCGCGCTGAAGTTCGGCGGCCAGAAAATCAACCTGCGCCCGCACGATTTCGACGCGCGCGCCTGGTTCACCGGCATGAACTCGGCGCCGGGAGCGGCGGATTTGTGCTTCGTGAGCGCGGTTGGGCCAGATGACGTGGTGGAGCATCTGCGGGACTGCGGCATCATGATCGAGGCTGGGCCGGTGGCGAAACAGGGCGCGCTCGGACCCATCCAGTCGGTTTACTGCCGCGACCCCGACGGCAACCTGATCGAGATCGCGTCGTACCTGGGGCGGTAAGCAGCTTGGGGACAATGACTGCCCGCGGTTTCGGCCTGGGCGCGCTGGCGCTGTTCCTCGCGTCGGTGCCATTCGCCAATTGGTTGATCCAGCATGTCGGCACCGTGTGCGTGCCGGCCGGGCCGTGCCTGGTGCCAGTGGCGCCGGGCCTCATGGCGCCCTCGGGCGTGCTGGCGGTCGGCGCGGCGCTGGTGCTGCGCGACTTGGTGCAACGCTACCTCGGTGCGCTGTGGGGTTTAGGCGCTATTGTCATGGGAACGGCGCTATCCGCTTTGATCGCGCCGCCTGCCTTGGTGTTGGCATCTGGCGCTGCGTTCCTGTTGAGCGAGCTGGCGGACTTCGCTGTTTACACCCCATTGCAGCGGCGCGGGCTGCTGCTGGCGGTGGTCGCCAGCTCGGTCGTGGAGCTTGTGGTGGACAGCGTGGTGTTCCTGGCCCTGGCGTTCGGCAGCCTGGACTTCCTGGCCGGGCAGGTGGTGGGCAAGGCCTGGGCGGTGCTGGCGAGCATCCCGTTGATCCGGTTGCTGCGCCGGGTTGGGCCTGCGCCGGGTTGAGGCTGTCCGAATTCGACTTCGACCTGCCGCCCGACCGCATCGCCCACGCGCCGGCCCGGCCGCGTGACGCGGCGCGGCTGCTGGTGGTCGGCGACGCATTGCAGGACCGCCGGGTGCTGGACCTGCCGGGCCTGTTGCGGCCCGGAGACGTGCTGGTGGCGAACGACACGCGCGTCATTCCGGCACAGCTCGCGGCGCGGCGCGGCGCGGCGCGGATCGGCCTCACGCTGGACCAGCCGCGGCCGGACGGCGCATGGCACGCGCTGGCCCGCAACGCGCGGCGGCTTGCGCCCGGGGACGTTCTGGCGTTCGACGGCGCCGAGGACCTTGCGGCCACGGTATTGGCGCGCGACCCGGATGGCGGCGTGACGGTGCGGTTCAACCAGGACGGTGCCCGGTTCACGGACGCGCTGCGCCGGGCGGGGGCGCTGGCGCTGCCACCCTACATCACCCGGCCCGCAGGTCCCACGCCGCAGGACGCCGAGGACTACCAGACCGTGTTCGCCCGGCATGACGGCGCAGTTGCCGCGCCCACGGCCGGGCTGCATTTCACCCCTGCCTTGCTGGCGGCATTGGAGGCGGCTGGCGTTAGGCGCGTGACGGTCACCCTGCATGTCGGCGCCGGCACGTTCCTGCCAGTCCGCGCCGACGACGTGGCGGAGCATCGCATGCATCCCGAACGCGGCATCGTCACGCCCGACGCGGCACAGGCCATCAACGCGGCCCGCCGCGTGGTCGCGGTCGGCACCACCAGCTTGCGCCTGTTGGAAAGCGCCGTGGACGAGGCAGGCCGGGTGCAGCCGTTCGACGGCGACACCAGCCTGTTCATCACGCCCGGCTTCCGGTTCCGCGCAGTGGACGTGCTGCTGACCAACTTCCACTTGCCGCGCTCCACTTTGTTCATGCTGACCTGCGCGTTCGCTGGTACGGACCGAATGCGCGCGGCCTACGCGCACGCGATTGCCGGGGAGTACCGGTTCTACTCCTACGGTGACGCCTGTTTGCTGGACCGCGCGTGACGTTTCGCCATGAGGTCCAGGCCACCGACGGCCCGGCCCGCGCCGGCGTGCTGCATACGGCGCATGGCCCAGTCGAGACGCCGGTGTTCATGCCGGTCGGCACCCAGGGCACGGTGAAGGCCATGACCGCGGACCAGGTGCGCGCGACCGGCGCCGGGATCGTGCTGGGCAACACTTACCACCTTATGCTGCGGCCCGGCGCCGAGCGGGTGGAGCGGCTGGGCGGGCTGCACCGCTTCATGGACTGGCCGGGACCGATCCTGACCGACAGCGGCGGGTTCCAGGTCATGTCGCTGGCCGGGCTGCGGTCCATGGACGAGGGCGGCGTCACCTTCCGCTCCCACCTGGATGGCAGCGCGCACCGCTTGACGCCCGAGAGCGCCACCTCCATCCAGCATCAGCTCGATAGCACCATCACCATGGTGTTGGACGAGTGCACGCCGTTCCCCGCCACGCCGGACCAGGCGCGGGCCAGCATGGCGTTGTCGATGCGCTGGGCCGCCCGGTGCCGGACGGCGTTCGTGGCCCGGCCCGGCTACGCGCAGTTCGGCATCGTGCAGGGCAGCGTCTATCCCGACCTGCGGGCGGAGTCCGCGGCGGCGCTGCGGGACATCGGATTCGAGGGCTACGCGGTCGGCGGGCTTGCGGTGGGCGAGGGCCAGGCGGTCATGCTCGAGGTGTTGGACGCGACGGTGCCGTTGCTGCCGGCGGACCGGCCGCGCTACCTCATGGGCGTCGGCACGCCGGATGACCTGGTGGCGGCGGTGGGTCGCGGGATCGATATGTTCGACTGCGTGATGCCCACCCGGGCCGGGCGCACCGCGCGGGGATTCACCTCGCAGGGCGTGCTGAACCTGCGCAACGCGCGCCACGCGGACGACGCACGGCCGCTTGACCCTGCGTGCGGCTGCACCGCTTGCACCCGGCACGGCCGCGCCTACCTGCATCACTTGTTCCGGGCAAACGAGATGCTCGGCCCCATGCTGCTGACCCAGCACAACCTTACTTACTACCAGGCCCTGATGCGCGGCCTGCGGCTGGCGATCATCGAGCGCCGGCTTGACGCACACTCTGCCTCGGTACGTGCCGCTTGGGCCGCTGGAGACGCGACATGACGAGTTACACCACCCTGACCCAGCTTGGCGCCGCGGTGGATGCGCCGCGCTCGCCCGAGGCGGCCGTGCTGGAGCGCTTCGGCAACCCGCAAGTGGGAACGGACTACCTGATCCGCTTCACCTGTCCGGAATTCACCTCGTTGTGCCCGATGACGGGCCAGCCGGACTTCGCGCACTTGGTTCTGGACTACGTGCCCGACCAATGGATCGTGGAGAGCAAGTCGCTCAAGCTATTCCTCGCCAGCTTCCGCGACCACGGCGCGTTCCATGAGGCGTGCTCGATGGAGGTGGCGCAGCGGGTGGTGGCGGCGGTGGCGCCGCGCTGGCTGCGGCTCGGCGCATACTGGTACCCACGCGGCGGCATCCCAATCGACGTGTTCTGGCAAACCGGCGCACCGCCGGCCGGGGTCTGGATTCCGGAGCAAGGCGTGGCCCCCTATCGCGGGCGCGGCTGAGCCACGAACACCCGGCCGGTCAGGAACGAGAACCAAACCCGGCGCGTGGCGAGGAAATCCCCGCCGACCAGCATGTCCCCGGTGCTGGGCGGCAGGTTCGCCACCAGCAGCGTCGGCGCGGCCAACACATCGGCGCCGATCCGCAGGCTGCGGAACGTGCGGCTGCGCACCTCGACCCCGCCCGTGTTCATCGCCAGGACGCGGCCACCCGGCGAGGCTTGCAGCGCCTGCGCCGTCACGCCAGTGTCCCGTGCGGCGGCAACCGACACGGTGGTGACGGACGCCCCGGTGTCCAGGATGCCGCTGAGCGGCTGCCCATCCAACTCTCCGCTTACGAACAGGTGGCCGGAGCGGGGCTGCTGCCGGATCGGCAGGCTCGTATAAGGCTCCGTCCAAGGAGGCTGCACCGCCGGGCATGGCCGGGCGCGATACAGGGTCGCGCGGCCGTTCGGCAGGTCGAGGTCCAGCTCATAGTTAATCAGCACGTTGATGCCGAGCACGCCGTCCAACGGCGGTAGGGACACCGGTCCGACTAGCGCCCGGACGTTGGTGGAAACGGCGTTTCCGAGCGCCAGCCAGTCCAGTTGCACGGGATAGGCCCGGGCCGGTCCGCCAGCGCCTTGCAGAAGCATCGCCGGTCCAGCCGGCCGCAGCCCGAACCGGTCCGCCGCCACAGGGCCTAGCAACGTGGTGTCCGCGCCGGTGTCCAGCATTAGTATGCCAGGCCTGCCATTGATGTTCGCGGCCACCAGGGGCACGTTCCCGACCAGCCGGACCGGCAGCTCGGCCACCCGGTCCAGCGCGCACGACCCGGCTGGATCGGCCGCGCAGCCGGCCAGCAGCAATAGCAACAGGAGGCGTTTCATCCGACCCACCATGCGGGAGCCAGACGGCATTGGAAAGGCGCGGGACGCCATCCGCGCCAAGGCGTTGGCACTTGGCTTCCATGCGGTCGGCTTCGCGCCGGCGACGCTGGGTCCGGAGGCGCGCACCCGGCTGGCGGCGTTCCTGGCGGCAGGGCAGCACGGCGAGATGGGCTGGATGGCGGACCGCGCGGAACAGCGGTCGCAGCCGCAGGCGCTATGGCCGGAGGCGCGCAGCGTGGTGGCGGTCGGCCTGTCCTATGCGCCGGACGAGGATCCGCTCGGCACGTTGGCCCAGCCGGACCGGGGCAACGTGTCGGTGTACGCGCGCAACCGGGACTACCACGACGTGGTCAAGGGAATGCTGAAGCACCTCGGCGCGTTCATCGCCAGCCGGTTCGGGCCGGACGTCAAGGTGTTCGTGGACACCGCGCCGGTGATGGAGAAGCCGCTGGCGCAGCGGGCCGGGCTTGGCTGGCAGGGCAAGCACACCAACCTCGTGTCCCGCGCGCACGGCTCCTGGCTGTTCCTGGGCGAGGTGATGACCACCCTGGCCCTGCCGCCTGACCCGGCCGGCACGGACCGGTGCGGCACCTGTTCCCGGTGCTTGCAGGCCTGTCCAACCGATGCGTTTCCCGCCCCGTACCGGTTGGATGCCACGCGGTGCATCTCATACCTCACCATCGAGCACGCCGGTCCGATCCCGCATGAGCTGCGGCCGTTGATGGGCAACCGCATTTATGGCTGCGACGACTGCCTGGCGGTATGCCCATGGAACCGCTTCGCCCAAGCTGCCCATCCCAAGTTGCAGGCGCGGGAGGACCTGCGTGCGCCGCGGCTCGCGGAGTTGGCCGCGCTGGATGACGCCAGGTTCCGCGCGCTGTTCGCGGGCTCGCCGGTCAAGCGCATCGGCCGCGACCGGTTCGTGCGCAACGTGCTGACCGCCATCGGCAACTCCGGCGACATGGCGCTGCTGCCTGCGGCCGAGCGCCTGCGCGCCGACCCGAATACGGTGGTGGCTGAAGCAGCCGATTGGGCCGTCGCGCGTTTGCGGGGCGGAGGTATCCTATGACCCGCACCGAGACCGACAGCCTGGGCACCATCGAGATCGACGCCGAGCGTTACTGGGGACCGCAGACCGAGCGTGCCCGGCGCCTGTTCCGCATCGGCACGGAGCGGTTCCCGCCGGTGCTGATCCGCGCCGTGGGGTTGCAGAAGCAGGCCAGCGCCGAGGCAAACCTCGCGTTGGGCGAGTTGCCGGCAGACGTTGCCGAACCGATTGCCGCCGCTGCCGCCGAGATTGTTGCCGGGCGCATGGACGCGGAGTTCCCGTTGCCGGTATGGCAGACCGGGTCCGGCACGCAGACCAATATGAACGCCAACGAGGTGATCGCCAACCGCGCCAACGAGGCGCTCGGCCAGCCGCGCGGCAGCCGCACGCCGGTGCACCCGAACGACCACGTGAACCGCGGCCAGAGCAGCAACGACAGCTTTCCGACCGCCATGCACATCGCCGCCGCCGAGGCCGTGCAGCACCGGTTGACGCCTGCGCTCCGCACGTTGCACGCAAGCCTGCTGCGCCGGGCGCACGAGTGGGACAGCGTGGTGAAGGTCGGCCGCACCCACATGATGGACGCGGTGCCGGTGACGCTTGGGCAGGAGTTCGGCGCGTGGGCGCAGCAGGTGGCACTTGGCCTGGAGCGGCTGGAGGGCGTCATGCCGCGGCTGCTGAGCCTGCCGCAGGGCGGGACCGCGGTCGGCACCGGGCTGAACCGCCATGCTCAGTTTGACACGGCGTTCTGCGAGCGGGTTGCGGCGCTGACCGGCCTCGCCTTTACGCCCAACCCCAACAAGTTCGAGGGCATGGGCGCGCATGACGCCTTCGTCGAGCTGTCGGGCGTGCTGAACGTGGTGGCAGTCAGCCTGAACAAGCTCGGCAACGACATCCGGCTGTTGGGTTCCGGCCCGCGCTCCGGGCTTTCGGAGCTGATCGTGCCGTCGGACGGGCTTTCCAGCTCGATCATGCCCGGCAAGACCAACCCGACGCAGTGCGAGGCGCTGACGATGGTATGCGCGCAAGTAATGGGCAACCACGTGGCGGTCACGGTCGGCGCGGCGCAGAGCTTCCTGGAGCTTAACGTGTTCAAGCCGCTCATTATCCATAACGTGTTGCAGTCGGTGGCGCTGCTGGCGGATGCGTCCGAGAGCTTCGCGGCCAACATGGTGGACAAGCTGGAGCCGAACCGGGAGCGGATCGCGGAGAACCTGGCGAAGTCGCTGATGCTAGTGACGGCGCTGAACCCGCGGATCGGTTATGACAAGGCGGTGCGGATCGGCAAGCTGGCGCTGGCGGACAACATCACCCTGCGCGACGCGGCGGAACGGCTGGGGTTCGTGACGCTGGCGGACTTCGACCGCTGGGTGGTGCCGGCCGACATGACCCAGCCGGGCGCCACGCTTGGCGAATGAGGCTGGAAAAGCGCAGCTTCAGCCTGGCCGGGCACCGCACCAGCGTGGCGCTTGAGCGGGAGTTCTGGGAGGCGCTCGATGAACAGGCGCGGGCACGGCGTCAGGCTGTGTCGGCGCTGGTTGCCGTCGTGGATGCGGAGCGGCCTCCAGGGCAGCCATTGGCGTCCGCGTTGCGAATATTCGCGTTGCGCTCGCGGCCTTAACTATTTGGCAAGGGTTTGAATGGCATTCTGCGTGGGCGGCGAACAATGCGCCGCCCGCACACAGGAAAACCCCCATGACCCCCACCGTTCTCACCGCCTCCAATCCGATGTCCCGCACCGTAGCCAGCCCGCTGCAACTGGTGGACCGGCTGATTACCCTTGCGCAGGACGCGGACCGTGCTGGGCACCTGCACGCCGCGTCGCAGTTGCTGTCGCTGGTGGATGTCGTGCTGGACGGCGGCAGCGTGCGGTCGCACTAAACAGGGCAACAACGGGGTAACTCATGGCTTGTCCGCCAGCCACCGTGACAACCCGGCCAGCTCCGGCGTTCGCTTCAGCGTCATGAGCGGCCCTGTGAGCCGAAGCCCAAGTTCCGGTCCAGTCCGCGTGCTGTCCGGCGGCGTGGGACGGAGCGACAGGAGCAGGTCAGCGGCGGCGCCGGGCAGGTCGATGCTGCCTTGCACTGTCGCACTGCCAGCCGGGCCAGAGAGCGTTCCAGCACTGGCAAGCACGCCGCGGCGGGCCTGCAAACCTAAATCCAGCTTGTCGTACGGCGTCGTCCCAGACAGGAGCGCGGCCTGTGCCGCGGCCTGTATGGACACCGGATTTGCCCCGGACAATGCGGCGCTCGCAGCGCTCAAGTCCAGGCCGCTCAGAATGCCGTCCGTCACAACAAGGCTGGCGCTGCCGGACAAGGTCGCAAGCAAGGTCGCCGGGCTATACCCGGCGGCGTTCAGGTCGAGCGTCGCGTCCAACGTGCCAGACGCGACATCGACCACCGTTTCAAGCGCCGGCGCGGACAGCGCCACCCCCGCCAGCGAAGCCCGGACAGCAAGGCGCGGCGGCTCGATGGCCGCTTCAAGCACGGCCGTGCCGGACAGGGCGCCGCCATCAAGCCGTGCGGCGCCCCGATCAATGCGAAGCGTGCCGTCCTGCAATGCCAAGTCGGCTGCAAAGCCTTTCAGGACCGGTGTCTGTCCCAGCAACACGTCCGCGGCCTCGATATGAACGGCGCCGTTCCAACCCAGCAACGCCGCGACCGGGATCGGGTCGGGGGAGCGCGCATACGGCAACGGCAACGGCAGCACCTCCGCCGTGACCTGGCCGGCGACATTGCGGCCCTCCAGCGTCAGTTGCCCGCGCGCGCGCAATGCCCCGGCCACCAGGTCGAAGCTGTCCAGCGCGATACGGTCCGGCGCCGTCGCAACCTGTGCCAGCATGGACAAGGAACCATCTCCCAGCCACGCGGCCGTGCTGCCCAATCCAAGCGTCTCCAACAGCCGGGGAGCGCCGGGGTGGCGCACGGTCATGGTCCCGACTGACCGCCGGGCCGCGAGGTTGAGCGTCGGCTGCGCCTCGATCCGCAGGTCCGAGACCTCGATGTTGAGCCGTGCCGCCAACGCCTCGGGCGGACCGGACAACTGCAGGAGCGCTGAGCCCGGTCCGCGCAGCAGGCCGGACACGGCGGGCTTGTCAATCCAGCCGACCGGCAACAACGACTGCAGGGGCGTCGTGTCCGGCGCGTTCAGCTCCACCCGGCCCTCCGTGATGCGGGCACCCTCGCCCACCGTTGCCGAGGCCGTCAGGCGCATGCCCGACACTGTCGCCTCCAGCCGACGCAGCGTGAGCCGCGTGGCCTCGGTTTGCGCATCGACTGCGATTGGGCCTACGGGCAAGCCGCGCCATGTCCCTTGCCGGACCTCTAGTTTCAGGTCGGCGTCCAGCGATGCCGCCCGGGCCAAGGCCAGGCTGATGCCGGCCTGGGTCGTCAAGGCCGAGAGGTCTGGCACCCACGGGTCAAGCACCAGTTGCTCGAACATCAGCCCGGCGCCGACCGAGACCCGCGGCCCCAGTTTGACCGCAAGGCCGCCGGTGACCCGGTTTCCATCCAGGCTGCCCTGCACGTCCGAAAGCGAGGCCTGTCCCGCGCCCATCGTCACCCTGGCCGACAGGTCCGCGGTGCGCAGCACGCCTGTCGGCAAGGCTGCGAATGGCTCCGCGCCCAGCGCGGCCGGCGCCAGGGGTTCAAGCCAGCGCAGGGTGGTGCGCAAGTCGGGCGTCGCGAGCCGTGCCGTGCCCTCGAACTCCGGCGCGGCGCCCGGCTTGCGGGACCGGGCGGGAATGCGGCCCGACAAGGCGAGCTGCGCCTCGCCGGGCAGCACGGCCGTGGTGTCCCGCACCGTCACCCCGTCATCGTCCAGGTCGAACGCGCCGCGCAGGCGCCGGAGGGTGCCGCCGGCCAAAGTCGCGGCCTCGGCCGACAGGTCGATGCCAGTTGGCATGCCGACGCCGGCGCTGCGCAGCAGCACCGGAATCCAAGCGTCCAAGTCGAGCCGCCCAGCCGCCAGCGCCAGGTCGAGCCGGGCTGCCGGCAACACGCGCAGCGCCACTGCGCCCCGAGCGGGAGACCCGTCGATCTCCATCGCGAGCTCATCCGCCACCGCAAGCCCGGCTGCTGCGCTCAGGCGGCCCTCGCTCCGCCACGCCACCGCAGGCGCCGGCAGCAGTTGGGACAGGTCCGGCCCCCGCGCGGTCATCCGTCCGGACAACGCGCCCTCGCCGCTGAGCTGTCCAGAGAACCGGCCGCCGGTGTCCCGCAGCGGGCCGTCCCCGTCGAGGCTGACCTCAAGCCCGGCCCCGCCGTCCCGGCCGGGCCGCCCAAGCCGTGCCGTGAACCGCCAGGACTGGACGCCGAGCTGTCCGGTCCCAGTCGCCGACAAGGTGCCCGTATCCGGATCGGTGGCCAGCGTGGCGCTGACCTTGGTGACCGCAAGGCCACCGACCTGGATGCGGCTGTCCTCCACCCGCGCCCGCAGCTTAATCAGCCACGTCGGCCCGCGTTGCGCCAGCGCGCCTGGCGAGGGTGGCCAAGGCAGGCGGAGGTCGGCGCCTTGCAAGGTCAAATCCCGGGCATCCACCTGCCCAGCCAACAGCGGGCTGAGCGCCACGCGCAACCGCAGCTCCTGCGCTGTCAGCACCGCGCCGTCGCCGGTGTCGTCCACCTCGATGCCGGAGGCCGTCAGGATGGGTTGCGGCAGGAGGTTCAGCGTCACGTCGCCGCCGATCCGCACGGGACGGCCGAGGCCAGCCGTCGCAAGCGCGGCGATGCTGTCGCGATACTGGTTCCAGTCCAGCATTCGCGGCAGAAGCCACACGCAGGCAACCAGCAAAACCAGCAGTGCGGCGATGCTGGCCAGGACGACGCGTCCCTTGCGCATCCTATCCGATCCGAACTGCCGGGTGCGCCATGCGTGAGATCCTGACATTCTGCACAGGCGCACATAACGGCACGGCCAGGCTTACGCAAAAGCGGTACCGTCAAGATGGGCCTGCGCGCAAGCCCCGGCATAAAGAGCGGCTTGCGCGCAAGCCCTGCTGTCGCAACCGGCCTCTACCATGGTAGCATGACACAATGAGTTACTGGGGCAGGTTGCTCGGCGGCGTCGCCGGGTTTGCGATGGGTGGGCCGTTTGGCGCCGTAGTAGGCGCGGCGCTGGGCCACGCGGCCGACCAGGGCGCGATGCCGCGCGTCACCTTGGGCGACGGGTTGGGCGGTTCGCCGCTCGGGCCGGCGCGGATCGCGGCGCTGCTCGGCCGGCGGGACCAGCTATTCGCGATAGGCTGCGTCGTGCTGTCCGCCAAGCTCGCGAAGTGCGACGGGCCAGTGGTGCGCGCCGAGATCGACGCGTTCAAGCGGCAGTTCCGCATTCCGCCGGACAGCGTGCGAGACGTCGGCCGGCTGTTCGACCAGGCGCGAGACAGCGCGGACGGGTTCGAGCCCTACGCCATGCAGCTCGGCGAGAGCTTTGCCGACAACCGCGGCCTGCTGGAGGACGTGCTGACGGCGCTGTTCGCCATCGCACGGGCGGACAAGCCGCTGACCATGGCGGAGCAGGACATGCTGCACCGGGTGCACCGGGCGTTTGGGCTTGATCAGCTCGCGTGGGACCAGGCTCGCGGCGGCGTGTCCCGGCGCACGATGGAGACGGACGACCCCTACGCCGTGCTGGGTGTGGACCGCAGCGCCACGGATGAGGCCCTGCGCCAGGCCTGGCTGCGGCTGATGCGGGAGAACCACCCGGACAGCCTGGCGGCGCGCGGGGTGCCGGCGGAGTTCATCGCCCGGGCCGGCGACAAAGTGGCGCGGATCAATGCGGCCTGGGACCGGATAAAGCGTGAGCGCGGGCTTTGAACGCAGACGGCTTGCCGGTCCATGAGCTGCCGAGCCCCAACTGGGATGACCGCCCGGACGGCGTGCCGGTTGACACGCTGGTGCTGCACTACACCGGCATGCAGACAGCGGCGGCGGCGCTCGAACGGCTGCGGGATCCGGCTGCCCGCGTCTCCTCGCACTACGTCGTGGAGGAGGACGGCACGGTGTGGCGCCTGGTGCCCGAAGCGCAGCGGGCTTGGCACGCCGGGGTCTCTGCCTGGCGTGGGCACGTGGGTATCAATGACCGCTCAGTGGGCATCGAGATCGTGAATCCCGGCCATGAATGGGGCTACCGCGCGTTCCCCGCGTTGCAGATGGCGGCGGTCTGCGATTTGTGCCTGGACATCCTGCGCCGTCATCCGGTCCCCGCCCGCAACGTCGTGGGGCACAGCGACGTCGCGCCCGACCGTAAGACAGACCCGGGGGAGTTGTTCGATTGGGCGGGCTTGGCCGCCAACGGGGTAGGGTTATGGCCGGACGACGTCGATGCGGCAGTGCCGGACCATGACCTGGTGATAAAGGCGGCCTTAACGGCGATCGGCTACCAGGCCGCACTCGACCTATCGGTAGTCGTGCAGGCCTTCCAACGGCATTGGCGCCCGCAGGAGATCACCGGAGTCGCAGACCTAGCAACGCGGCGGCAGTTGCGTGGAGTATTGCTGAGTATCTGAGCCGCATGTCCCAGCCTCAAGTTTGGCTAGGGCGCAACATCTGGCCGGGATCGCTTGACCTGCATCGCAAACGCGCGCACCACGCCGGTGCCAGACGGCCGGACGGCCGCTGCCCTTGTCACGGTTTTGGCCCTGACCTGGGCGGAGGAAAGTCCGGGCTCCACGGGAACACGGTGCCGGTTAACGGCCGGCGGGGGCGACCCTAGGGAAAGTGCCACAGAAAACAAACCGCCCGGCCCCGTTCGCGGCGCCGGGAATGGGTGAAACGGTGCGGTAAAAGCGCACCGCGCCCCTGGCAACAGGGGCGGCAGGGTAAACCCCACCGGGAGCAAGACCGAATAGGGGTGGCCGGCGGCGCAGACGGGAAGCCGGACGCGTGACGCAAGGGGGTTTCCGCCCTGCTGCCCGGGTTGGTCGCGTGAGGCGCGCAGCGATGCGCGTCCCAGAGGAATGGCCGTCCTGTGTTCGAAAGGACACAGACAGAACCCGGCTTACAGGCCGTCTGGCAGTCTCTCCTTAGTACCTTGAAGACTCGCCCGCAGCGGCGTGCGCCACCCGCCGCAATGTATGGACAATCCTAACACGCGACCTGCTGACCGCATTGTATAGAATTGTCATTGCTGAATTTTTCCGAGCGGCTTTGAAGTAACAACCCTGCAATTCCTTTGACGCCCATGATAGCCCATGATAGCCCATGACATCCCATGACGGTGCGCGTCGTTGGGAGGCAAGCCCGAGGCGAGTCGGGTGCGGGGATCAGGGGGCGGCGGGGTGCGATGAGCCAATTCCTCGGTACGCACCAGAACCGGCTAGATACCAAAGGCCGCGTCTCGATCCCGTCCACATTCCGCACGGGCCTGCGCTCCGAATCGGGCGGGGTCGCGGTGGTGCTGCGCCCATCCCATGCCCATGCATGCATCGAGGCCTGGCCGATTGAGGTGTTCAACTCCTTGGCTGCCCCGATTGACCGTTTGGACCTGTTCAGCGAGGCGCAAGACGATCTCACGACCGCGCTGTATGCGGACGCGAACTTGGTTGAGGCGGACAAGGAAGGGCGCGTGCTGCTGCCCGAGTCGCTGGTGCAGCACGCCGGCCTTACGGACACCGTTTGCTTCATGGGCAAGGGCCGCACCTTTCAAATGTGGGAACCCGCCGCCGGCGCACGCCGGCAGGCCGAGGCACGGGACCGGGCGCGTGGCGTGACCCTGCCGGGCGCAAGGCCATGACGACCGAGCGGGCTGGCGCCTCTGGCCACACCCCTGTCATGTTGCCGGACGTGCTGCGCTATCTCGCGCCGCGGCCGGACGAGGTGCACTTGGACGGCACCTTCGGCGGTGGAGGCTACGCGGCAGCCATCCTCGACGCGGGCGCCACCCTGTTCGCCATCGACCGTGACCCGGCCGCCATCGCTCGCGGCGCAGCGCTCGCAACCCAGTGTCCCGGACGGCTGCACCTGATGCAGGGGTGCTTCGGCGACATGGTGAGTCTATTAAGCGAGCGAGGTGTGGGCGCGCTGGACGGCGTCGTGCTGGACCTCGGCGTGTCGTCGTTCCAGATCGACGAGCCGGCACGCGGCTTCAGCTTTCGTGCCGACGGGCCGCTAGACATGCGCATGGCCGGCGCCGGGGCCACCGCGGCGGACCTCGTGAACCGGCTGCCGGAAGCCGAGCTTGCGGACACGCTGTACCAGCTTGGCGAGGAACGGCTGTCCCGCCGCATCGCCCGGGCTATCGTGCTGGCCCGCGCGGAAGCGCCGATCAAGACGACGTTGCAGCTAGCCGGGATCATACGCGGCGTAGTGCCAAAGGACGGTTCGGGCATCGACCCGGCCACCCGCAGTTTCCAGGCGCTCCGCATCCGGGTGAACGACGAGCTGGAGGAAGTCGAGCGGGCGCTCGCGGCGGCGGCGGCGTTGCTGGCGCCGGGCGGGCGGCTGGTTGTGGTGTCGTTCCACTCGCTCGAGGACCGGCTGGTGAAGCGCTTCATGCAGGGCGCCGCTGGCCGCACGCCGGCGCCGTCGCGCCATGACCCGCGTGGCCTGACGCACCGCGCAGCCCCCGACTTCACCCTGTTGACCGCCCGTGCGCAGCGGCCGGACGCCACGGAGGCGCGCGCCAACCCGCGTGCCCGCAGCGCCCGGCTCCGCGCCCTTGCCCGCCTTCGTCCATCAACCCGTCAGGATTCCGCATGATCCGACCGTTCACCTGCATTTGCCTCATGCTCGCCGGGGGGTCAGGGCTTTACCTGTATCAATCCAAGCACCGGGCCAGCCTGCTCGACCGTGAGATCGCGCGGGTGCTGAAGCAGACGGACGCCGCGCGGGACCGCATTGGCGTGCTCCGCACCGAGTGGGCCTTGCTGAACGAGCCGGACCGGCTGGCCGAACTGTCGCAACAGCACCTCGGGCTGCGGCAACTAAGCCCGACGCAGTTCGTGGCGGTGGCGGACCTGGGCGCTCGCCTGTCTGCATTGACGCCAGCACCCATGGACGAATTCGAGATGACGGCGCAGGCGCCATCGCCAGCCACGCCGCCATCGGCGCCCCCGTCCCGGTCTGCGGTTCCGGCGCCAGCCGCCCCGCCCCGCCCTGCCCCGCTCCGTACAGCATCGCGCGTTGGGCAGGAGCAGCCGCGCGCCGTGCAGGAACAACGGGAGGAGCCGACGCGCCCGCCAGTCCAGGTCGCAACTGCGACGGTGCGTCCGGTAGCCCCGCCTGCGCCCGCCGTCAGCGTCGCCACGGCCACGCCACCGCGGCCGTTGGCTGCAAGCGTGATCGGGGAGAGCGTGATACGGGCCTCGGCGCTTGGCGGCGCGCGCGCTGCGCTGCCGCCGCCCACGCCGTATGGCGCGCGCTGATCCGGGCCGTATGACTGGCCTTCCTCCTTTGCCGCACGAACCCGCACTGCCCGGGCCGACTTCCCCTGTGGCGCCACGGCTGCACACGGCGCGCCCAGGCGCGCCGGACTTGGCGCGCCGTGCGCCGCTGGAGACGACCCGCGGACGGTTGGTGATCGCTGCGGGCGGGTTCGCGGTGCTGTTCCTGGCGGTGGTGGTGAAGCTGGCGGGGGCGACGGTGCTGTTCCCGATGACGCCGAAGCGGCTGGAGCGCCTGGCCCGGTTGCCCGACCCACAAGCGACGCAGGCCGGCGCGGGGCATGGCGCCGAGTTGGCGCCGCCGGCCAAGCCGCGCACGCGGGCCATGGTCGTGGACCGCAACGGGGAAATCCTGGCGGTCTCGCAGCCGACCGCTGGGCTGTATGCCAACCCGCGCGAAATGATCGACCCGGCCGAGGCCGCGCAGAAGCTGAAGTCGGTGCTGCCGAAGCTTGACCTCGAGACCGTGCAGGCACGGCTCAGCACGGACAAGCAGTTCGTCTATCTCGCGCGCAACATCACGCCGCGGGAGCAACTCGCGGTCAACAACCTGGGCATCCCCGGGGTGTACTTCGAACAGACGGAACGGCGGCGGTACCCGCAGGGGCGGGTGGCGGCGCACGTGGTCGGCGGCGTCGACGTGGACGCGCACGGCATCGCCGGCGTGGAGCGCGCGTTCGACCAACGCCTCCAGGAAGACGGCACGCCGCTGCGGCTCTCGATTGACGTGCGGGTGCAGGCGGTGATGCGCGACGAGCTGTTCCGGAGCATGGCGGAGTTCCGGGCTATCGGCGCGTGCGGCATCGTGATGGACGTCCACACCGGCGAGGTGGTGGCGATGGTCAGCCTGCCGGACTACGACGCCAACAAGGCCGGCGAGGCGAACCCAGAGGAGCGGTTCAACCGCGCCGTCACGGGCATGTACGAACCTGGCAGCACGTTCAAGTTGCAGACCGCCGCGATGGCGCTCGACAGCGGCGCCGGGCGCCTGTGGAACAGCTATGACGCGGCCAACAACATCAAGATTGGCCGTTTCACGATCCAGGACTTCCAGGGCAAGCACCGGTGGCTGACGTTCCCCGAGGTGATTGCCTACTCCTCCAACCTCGGCGCCGCGCACATGGCGCAGGCAGTGGGCGCGGAGCGGCAGCGCTCGTGGCTGCAAGCGATGGGCATGTTCACTCGGGTGGGCATCGAGCTGCCGGAGCAGGGCCAGCCCATCGTGCAGCCGGCGGCGAGCTGGAAGGAGATCGCGACCATGACCGTGGGCTTCGGCCATGGCATCGCGGTCTCACCCTTGCACGTGGTGCGGGGCACGGCAGCGTTGACCAATGGCGGCGTGGTGTTCCGCCCCACGATTCTGGCGTCCGAGACAGGTGCGCCGCGGGAGGGCACGCAAATCATGCAGCCCTCGACCTCCGATACCCTGCGGCGGTTGATGCGGCTGGTGGTGACGGACGGGTACGGCAAGGCGGCGGACGTGCCAGGGTACTTCGTGGGCGGCAAGACCGGCACGGCCGAGAAGACGACGGGACACGGTTACAAGCGGAACGCCAACATCAGCGCGTTCATGTCAGTTTTCCCAATGAATGCCCCGCGCTATGCGGTTTATTTCATGTTGGATGAGCCGAAGGGCAACGCCAGCACCGGCGGCTACTCGACCGCTGGAGCCGTAAGCGCGCCCGGCGCTGGGCGGGTGATCTCGCGGATCGGCCCCATGCTGGGCTTGATGCCAGAGACCACGCAGGCGCCCGCGATCCAGGCAAGCCTGTCCATGCCGATGCACCCCGGCCGCCCAGCCGGCAGCGTGCCGGCAGCGCGCACGCCGGCCCGGCTTGGTCCCGCGCCCGCTATGCCGGAGGCTCCGCCCGCGCCGCGGGAGGCCGGGGCGGGCACCTCCGTTGCGGCTCGGTAGCATGCTGCATGACCTTGGGATCGCAGCGCCGCCAGGCTTGCCGGACGGCATCACGGGCATGACGGCAGACAGCCGGCAGGTGCGGCCCGGGATGCTGTATGCGGCGCTGCCAGGCGTGCGGCTGGATGGGCGCGCGTTCATCGCCGACGCAGTGGCGCGCGGCGCTTCGGCGGTGCTGGCCCAGCAGGGCACGACGTGGCCAGCAAGCGTGCCAACCCGGCCGTTGATCCTGGCCGCGCAGCCGCGCCAGGCGCTGGCCCGGCTGGCCGCGTTGCATGCCGGGCCACAGCCGAACCTGCTGGTGGCCGTCACTGGCACCAACGGCAAGACCAGCACGGCGGAGTTCCTGCGGCAACTGCTGGCCGATGCCGGGCAACCGGCGGCAAGCCTCGGCACCCTTGGCCTGGTTGCGCCCGGCCGGCCGCCGGTCGCTGGCCTGACCACGCCGGACCCGGTGACGCTGGCTGAGACGCTGGCCGGCCTGGCGCGGGACGGCGTGCAAGCAGTGGCGCTGGAGGCGTCCTCGCACGGGCTGGACCAGTTCCGGCTGGACGGCCTGCGGCTCACGGCAGCCGGGTTCAGCAACTTGACGCGCGACCACCTGGATTACCACGGCACCGTCGAGGCATACCGCGCGGCCAAGCTGCGGCTGTTCGCGGAGCTGTTGCCAATGGGCGCGCCGGTGGTGGCGCTGGCGGATTTGGACCCAGCGACGCTGGACGCCCTCCGCGCCATCACTGCCCGGCGTGGCTTGGCGTTGCACCTGGTTGGCGCCGGCGGAGACTTGGTCCGGCTGCATCGCGCCACGCCGCATCCGGGTGGGCAGGTGCTGGAGTTGGAGGTGGACGGACAGCCGCGTACGGTTGACTTGCCGCTGCCGGGCCGATTCCAGGCGGACAACGCGCTGCTGGCGGCGGGGCTGGCGATGGTGACCGGGCTGCCGGACGCCATGGACCGGCTGGGCCGGCTCGTTGGCGTGCGGGGCCGGATGGAGCTTGCGGCGACGCCGGACGGGGCAGCGGCCTATGTGGACTACGCGCACACGCCGGACGCGCTGCAGCGGCTGATACAGGCGCTCCGGCCGCACACGCAGGGGCGGTTGCACCTGGTGTTCGGCGCCGGCGGCGACCGTGACCCTGGCAAACGGCCGTTGATGGGCGCCGCCGCCCGCGCCGCCGACGTTGTGACGGTGACGGACGACAACCCGCGGGGCGAGGACCCGGCTGCCATCCGAAGCGCGATCCTGGCGGCTTGCCCCGGTGCGCGCGAGATCGGCGGCCGCGCCGACGCTATCGCTGCAGCGCTCCGGAGCCTTCGGCCCGGCGATGTGCTGGCCGTGGCCGGCAAAGGGCACGAGCAGGGCCAAACCGCAGGCGGCGTCACCGTGCCGTTCGACGATGTGGCCACCGTGCGGAGCCTGGCATACGCGCGGAGCCTGGCATGACAGCGCTCTGGACCGCTGACGCGCTGCTCCATGCCACAGGCGGCGCCGTCGCGCTGCCGTTCGCGGCCACCGGCGTGTCGATTGACAGCCGGACCGTGCAGCCGGGTGACCTGTTCGTGGCATTGGTGGGCGACACCGACGGGCACGCTTACGTCGCGGACGCTCTGGCGCGTGGCGCGGCCGGGGCCATGGTGCATGACGCGTCCGGGCTGGACGATGCGCCGTTGCTGGTCGTGCAGGACACGTTCGCCGGGCTGCACGCGCTAGGGCGGGCCGGGCGGACCCGGTTCGGCGGCCGGGTTGTGGCGGTGACCGGCAGCGTGGGCAAGACCACGACCAAGGAGATGCTTCGCGCCGCGCTGGCCGCCTTTGGGCCGACCCACGCGGCAGAGGCGTCCTACAACAATCATTGGGGCGTGCCGCTGACCCTGGCGCGGCTGCCGGCCGACGCCGCGTATTGCGTGGCCGAGATCGGCATGAACCAGGCCGGTGAGATCGAGCCATTGGCCCGGCTAGTCCGCCCGCACGTCGCCGTCGTCACCGCCATCGCCAGCGCGCATATCGGCCACCTCGGCAGCCTTGAGGCCATCGCCGACGAAAAGGCCGCCATCCTGCGCGGGTTGCAGCCCGGCGGCATCGGCGTGCTGCCGGCCGACAGTGCCTTTCTCAGCCGCATGCAGGACACCGCCGTGTTTGAGCGCCGCACGTTCGGCTTGGCAGAGAACGCGGACGCGCGCCTGCTGCACAGCGCCGACGTTATTGAGGCGGACATTGGTGGAACGCCGGTGCGGTTCCGCATCGCAGCGCCCGGCGCGCACATGGCGATGAACACGGTGGCGGCGTTGGCGGCGTGCCACGCGCTGAAGCTCGACCCGGCACGGGCGGCGGCGGCGCTGGAGGGCTTCACGCCCATGGACGGCCGGGGCGCGCAACGGCGCATCCGGAGTGGCGACGTGTTGTTGCTGGACGAAAGCTACAACGCCTCTGCGGCGTCCGTCCGGGCGGCGCTGGGCGTATTGAAGACACTACCTGGCCGGCGGCTGGCCGTGCTGGGAGACATGCTGGAATTGGGCGCGTTCGGCTCCGCCGAGCATGTCGGCCTCGCTAGCGACGTCACGGCGGCGGCGGACCTGCTGTATGCGTGCGGCCCCCTCATGCGGCACCTGTATGACGCCGTGCCGGAGGGCCGCCGCGGCGCGCATGCCGTTGACAGCGCCACGCTGGCGCCGATTGTCGCAGGCACCGTCCGGACCGGGGACACGGTGCTAGTGAAGGGAAGCCTCGGCAGCCGAATGCGGCTGGTGACCGCTGCGCTTGAGGGCCATGCGCCTGGAGGGCATGGCTAGTGCTCGTGTTCCTTTCACGCGAGTTCGCGGACCAGTTCATCCTGGCGAACCTGTTCCGCTACATCACTTTCCGCTCCGGCGCGGCCTGCCTCACGGCGCTGTTTATCAGCTTCCTGCTGGGTCCCATGGTGATCCGCTGGCTGAAATCCGTGCAGAATGGCGGACAGCCGATCCGCGTGGACGGGCCGGCCCGGCACCTCATCGAAAAGAAGGGCACGCCCACCATGGGCGGCGTGCTGATTTTGCTCTCGCTCACGGCCAGCACGCTGCTGTGGGCGGACTTGCGCAACGGCTACGTGTGGGCGGTGCTGCTGCTGACGCTCGGCTACGGCGCAATCGGGTTCGTGGACGACTTCCTGAAGCTGTCGCGGCGCAACACCCGCGGCGTGTCGGCGCGCGGCAAGCTGGCGGCGCAGGTGGCGCTGGGCCTCGGCTGCGCGGTGTGGATCGCCTACCTCACGCGCGGGCCGCTGGGCACCGGGTTGACGGTGCCGGTGTTCAAGGAGGTGCTGATCCCGCTGGGCCTGCTGTTCCCGCTGGTGGGCATGGTCGTGATGATCGGCAGCTCCAATGCGGTGAACCTCACGGACGGCCTGGACGGGCTTGCGATCGTGCCGACCATCATTGCCGCTGGGGTATTCGCGCTGATCGCCTACTTGGTCGGCAACCGGGTGTTCGCGGATTACTTGCAGTTGCACTTCGTGTCCGGGGTTGGCGAGCTTGGCGTGTTCCTCGCGGCATTGGTGGGGTCGGGCCTCGGCTTCCTGTGGTTCAACGCGCCCCCGGCGGCAGTGTTCATGGGCGACACCGGCAGCCTGGCGCTGGGCGGCGCGCTTGGGGCCGTGGCGGTGGCGACCAAGCACGAGTTCGTGCTGGCAATCGTTGGCGGGCTGTTCGTGGTCGAGACCGTGAGCGTCATAATCCAGGTGTTCTGGTACAAGCGCACCGGACGCCGGGTGTTCCTGATGGCGCCGCTGCACCATCACTTCGAAAAGAAGGGCTGGGCGGAGCCGACCATCGTCATCCGGTTTTGGATCGTATCCATGATCCTCGCCCTGGTGGGCCTGGCCACCTTGAAAATCCGATGAAAGGCATGTTCACCGGGCAACGCTTCGCCGTCGTGGGCCTCGGCCGCAACGGCTTGCCGGTGGCGCGCGCGCTGATGGACATGGGCGGAACGGTCGGCGCGTGGGACGACAAGCCGGCGGCGCGGGCCGCGTCCGGGCTGCCGCTGCATGACCCGGCTGGCGGCTACGCCGGGTTCGACGCGCTCGTGTTGTCGCCGGGCATCCCCCACAAGCTGCCCGCGCCACATCCGGCCGCCATCGCTGCGCAGGCGGCCGGCATCCCGATCCTGTCGGATGCGGAGCTGCTGTTCCGTGCGGTGCGCGGGGTCGGCTCGGCGGCGCGCTTCGTGGGCGTCACCGGGACCAACGGCAAATCCACCACCACGGCGCTGCTGGCGCACATCCTGGACCGGGCCGGCGTTCCGGCAGCGGCGGGCGGCAACCTCGGCACGGCGGCGCTCGCGTTGCCGATGCTGGGCGACGAAGGAGTCTATGTCCTGGAGATGTCATCCTACATGCTGGAGCGGCTGGCGACGCTGCGGTTCGACGCCGGCGCGTTGCTGAACATCAGCCCAGATCACTTGGACCGGCACGGCGGCATGACAGCGTACGTCGCCGCCAAGCGCGCCATCTTCGACCGGCAAGGCCCCGCGGACACTGCGGTGCTGGGCATCGACGACCCGGACACCGCTAGCCTTGCCGCGGCGATGCCCAATGCCGTCACCGTCTCGGGCCACCGTCCCGCCACGGTCTGGTGCGATGCCGGCGTGCTGACGGACCCAGACGGGCCCTTGTTGCGAATGGTGGACGCCCCTGCCCTGCCCGGCGCGCACAACGCGCAGAACGCCGCCGCCGCCGCCGCCCTGGCCCGGGCGCTCGGCGTGGACCGGCCTGCCATCGCGGCCGGAATCGCCGGGTTCGCCGGGCTGCCGCACCGGCAGCAGTTGGTGGCCGTGCAGGACGGGGTGGCCTGGGTGAACGACAGCAAGGCGACCAACGCGGACGCCGCCGCGCGGGCGCTGGCGTGCTACGACAACATCGTCTGGATCGCTGGCGGGCAGGCCAAGGCTGGCGGGATCGAGGCGCTGCGGGAGCTGCTGCCGCGGGTCGCGCACGCGATGCTAATCGGCCAGGACGCCGGCGTGCTGGCCCGGACGCTCCAGGACGCCAGCGTGCCCCACACCCAAGCCGGCACGCTGGACGCGGCGGTGCCGCTGGCCCGCGCCGCCGCTGCCCGGCTGGGCGCCACGGTCGTGCTGCTGTCCCCGGCCTGCGCCAGCTTCGACCAGTTCACCGGGTTCGAGGCGCGCGGCGACCGCTTCCGGACCTTGGTGCTCAACCACGCGCTGCGGAGGGCCTGCTGATGCCGGCATTGTCGCGCGACGATGCCTCCGTGCTTGGCCGCTGGTGGTGGACCGTGGACCGCTGGACGCTGATGGCGGTCTGCGCGCTGATCGGCTTCGGCTACGTGGCGATGCTGGCCGCCTCGCCCGCGGTGGCCGAGCGGCTGCATCAGTCGCGCGACGTGTTCGTGCTGAAACAGGTCGTGTTCCTGGCGTTGGCCGGGCTGGTGGTGGTGGGCGTGTCGCTGCTGTCGCCGCGTGGCACAAGGCGGCTGGCGCTGGCGGGTTGCGCGGCGGCGTTGGCGCTCACTGCCGCCACCCTGGTCATTGGGGTCGAGATCAAGGGCGCGCGCCGCTGGATTTCAGTGCCCGGCATGACCATCCAGCCGAGCGAGTTCCTGAAGCCCTGCTTCGCCGTGGTCGCCGCGTGGCTGCTGTCCGAGGGGCGCCAGGTCCGGCAGTTCCCCGGCGTGCTGCTCGCCGGCGCCATCTTCGTGCTGATCGCGCTGCTGCTGAAGTCGCAGCCGGACATGGGGATGCTCGCGGTCGTGGTGGCCGTGTTCTTCGTGCAGTTGTTCGTGGGCGGGCTGCCACTGGCGTGGGTCGGCATCGGCGCCGGCGGGCTCGTGGCGGCGGCGGCCAGCGCCTACGCGTTCTTTCCGCATGTGCGCAGCCGGGTGACGCGGTTCCTCGACCCGTCTTCGGGCGACAGCTACCAGGTGACCACCGCGCTGGAGGCATTCGGCAACGGCGGATTGCTCGGGCGCGGACCCGGCGAGGGCCGCGTTAAGGACGTGCTGCCGGACGCGCACGCGGACTTCGTGTTCGCGGTGCTGGGCGAGGAGTTCGGCATGGCCGCTTGCGTGCTGGTGCTGGCCTTGTTCGGCTTCATCGTGCTGCGCGGGCTGCTGCGGCTGCTGGCGGAACAGGACCTGTTCGTGGTGCTGGCGTCTTGCGGCCTGGTCACGAGCTTCGGGCTGCAGGCGTTCGTCAACATGGCATCCTCGCTGCACCTCATACCAACCAAGGGCATGACCCTGCCGTTCGTGTCCTATGGCGGATCGTCCGTGCTGGCGGTAGCGCTCGGCATCGGCATGCTGCTGGCGCTGACCCGGCGGCGCTCCCGCACCGAGTGGGAGGGCGCGCGATGAGGGGCTTTGCCGTGCGCCCCATCGTGGTCGCGGCTGGCGGCACCGGCGGGCACTTCTTCCCGGCCGAGGCCCTGGCGGCGGAGCTGGGGCGCCGCGGCCACCGGGTTGCGCTCATGACCGACGCACGCAGCGGCGGGCTAGGCTCCGGCGTGTTCGCCGGGCGCGAGGTGTTCGTGCTGCGAGGCGCGGGCATCGCCGGGCGCGGCCTGCGGCGCGGCTCCGGCGCGGCGCTGGCGTTGACCGCGGGCACCGTGCAGGCGCGCAGCATCCTCTCGACCCTGGACGCCGCCACCATCGTCGGCTTCGGCGGCTACCCCTCAGTCGCGCCGGTGCTGGCGTCCCGTATGCTGCGCCGCCGGCCGATGGTGGTGCTGCACGAACAGAACGCCGTGCTGGGCCGCGCCAACCGGTTGCTGGGCCGGTTCGCCGACCGGCTTGCGCTCGGCTTCGCGGACACAAGGCAGGTGCCGCCGGGCGCTGCCACCGAGTTCACCGGCAACCCGGTCCGCCCGCCCATCCGCGCGCTGGCCGGCCAGCCTTATGCGCCGCCCGATGCCTCCGGCCCGATCCGCCTGCTGGTGACCGGCGGCAGCCTGGGTGCCCGCGTGTTCAGCGACGCGGTGCCGGCGGCGGTAGCGCTGTTGCCGGATGGGCTGCGCCGCCGGGTCATGGTGACGCAGCAGTGCCGGGCCGAGGACTTGGAGCGGGTGGGCCAGGCCTATGCCGCGCACGGCGTGCCGGCCGAGCTGTCGCCGTTCTTCCCGGACATCGCCGAGCGCCTGGCCGCCGCGCACTTCGTGGTCGCCCGCGCCGGCGCCAGCACAGTGGCGGAGCTGTGCGTCGTGGGCCGCCCGGCGCTGCTGGTGCCGTTGCCGGGCGCCATCGACGGGCACCAACTCCATAACGCCATGGCCTCCGGCGCGGACATGCTGGAGCAGTCCGCGTTCGAGCACGCGCCCGCGGTGCTGGCGGAGGCGTTGGCGGACCGGTTGGCGTCTCCGGAGCTACTAGCCACCAACGCCGCCAAGGTCATGGCGCGCGGCCAGCCTGACGCCGCGCAACGCTTGGCGGACCTCGTGGAACACCACGCCCTGGAGACCAGCTCATGAGGGCGCTTCCGCTCGGGATCGGCACCATCCACTTCGTCGGCATCGGCGGCATCGGCATGTCGGGCATCGCCGAGGTGCTGCACACGCTGGGCTACGCGGTGCAGGGCAGCGACATCGCCGACAGCGCCAACGTGCGCCGGTTGCGGGACAGCGGCATCCCGGTCGCCATCGGCCATGACGCCGCCAACGTGGCCAACGCGCAGGTCGTGGTGGTGAGTACCGCCGTTTCGCGCGACAACCCGGAAGTACGGGCCGCCCGCGCGCGCCTTGTCCCCGTAGTGCGGCGTGCGGAGATGCTGGCGGAGCTGATGCGGCTGCGCTGGGCCATCGCGGTCGGCGGCACCCACGGCAAGACCACGACCACCAGCCTGGTGGCGTGCGTGCTGGAGGGCGCCGGCATGGACCCGACGGTCATCAACGGCGGGATCATCAACGCCTACGGCTCCAACACCCGGCTCGGCGAGGGCGAGTGGATGGTGGTGGAGGCGGACGAGAGCGACGGCAGCTTCCTGCGCCTGCCGGCCACCATCGCCGTCGTCACCAACATGGACCCGGAGCACCTGGACCACTGGGGCACTGCCGAGGCCATGGTCGCGGGCTATGACCAGTTCGTGGCCAACGTGCCGTTCTACGGCTTCGCGGTGTTATGCATCGACCACCCGGCGGTGCAGCAAATGATCCCCCGGCTGTCCGACCACCGCATCATCACCTACGGCTTCTCACCGCAAGCCGACGTGCGCGCAGAGCGGCTGGTGATGGACCGCCTGGGCGCCACGTTCGAGGTCGTGGTGACCGACCGCGCGCGCAACCGCAGCCGGCGCATGGGGCCGTTCCGGCTGCCGATGCTGGGGGCGCACAACGTGCAGAACGCCTTGGCGGCGGTGGCGGTCGGCGTCGAGATGGACGTGTCGGACACGCAAATCCGCAGCGCCTTCGCCGAGTTCCGCGGCGTGAAGCGGCGGTTCACCAAAACGGGCGAGGCCGGCGGCATTACCGTGATCGACGACTACGGCCACCATCCGGTCGAGATCGCCGCCGTGCTCAAGGCCGCGCGGCAGGCCGGCGCGCGGGACGTGGTGGCGGTGGTGCAGCCGCACCGCTACTCCCGGCTGCAGTCGCTGTTCCCGGAATTCTGCACCTGCATGAACGACGCCGGAACCGTGATCGTGGCCGACGTGTACGCGGCGGGCGAGGCGCCCGTGCCCGGCATCTCCCGCGACTCCTTGGTGGACGGCCTTCGCGCCCGCGGCCACCGCAGCGTGGTGCCGCTGACCGCGCCGGAGCACCTGGCCGAGATGGTGCACGCCATCGCCCGGCCCGGCGACTTCGTGATCTGCCTGGGCGCCGGGACCGTGACCCAGTGGGCCGCCGCCTTGCCGGCGGAGCTGCTGGCGTTGCAGACCGGCGGAAGGCGCGCCGGATGATCCCCGCGATGCGTGAAACCCACCTGGTGGACCGCCTGCCGCCCATCGCCGGCCGGGTGCAGGCCGACGCGCCGCTGGCGCCGTCCACCTGGTTCCGCGTCGGTGGCCCGGCGGAGGCGCTGGTGCGGCCCGCCAACACCCAAGACTTGGTCGGGTTCCTGGCGGCGCTGCCGCATGACGTGCCGGTGACCGTGCTGGGCGCGGCCAGCAACGTCATCGTGCGGGACGGCGGCGTGCACGGCGTCGTGCTGCGGCTGGGGCGCGGCTTCGGGGAGGTGTGCGTCGAGACTGACGGCGTGGTGGCCGGCGCAGCCGCGTTGGACGCGACGGTCGCCGAGCACGCGGCGGCGGCCGGGCTGACCGGGCTTGAGTTCCTGTCCGGCATCCCCGGCTCCATTGGCGGCGCGGTGGCGATGAACGCCGGGGCGTATGGCGGCGACGTCGCGTCCTGTCTGGACTGGGCGGAGTTCGTGACCCGGTCCGGCGAGGCAGTGCGGATCGAGGCCGCCGGCCTGGCGTTCGCCTACCGCCACGCCAGCCTGCCGCCCGGCGCAGTCGTGACCCGCGCCCGGTTCCGTGCCCGGCCCGGCGACCCCGCCACCATCGCGGGCCGCATGGCGGATATACGCAGCAGCCGCGAGGCGACGCAGCCGGTGCGCGCCCGCACCGGCGGCAGCACGTTCCAGAACCCCGCCGATGCACAGAATGGCGGCATGAAGGCCTGGGAGCTAATCGACGCCGCCGGCGGCCGTGGCCTGCGGCGCGGGGCGGCGCAGTGCAGCGAGCTGCACTGCAATTTCCTGTTGAACCTGGGCGGCGCGGCCGCGGCCGACCTGGAGGGCCTGGGCGAGGAGCTGCGCCGCCGGGTGCACGCGGCGTCCGGCGTGACGTTGGAGTGGGAGATCAAGCGTTTGGGCAAGCCCGGTTCCAACAAGGGTCTCGCATGAGGCGGGTCGCGGTGCTGTACGGCGGCATCTCGGCGGAACGGGAGGTGAGCCTCTCGTCCGGGCGGCAGGTGATCGCGGCCTTGGCGCAGGCCGGATTCGAGGTCACGCCGGTGCTGGTGGGCCAGGACCTGGGCGCGGTGATCGCGGCGCTCGACCCGCGGCCAGACGCGGTGTTCAACGCGCTGCACGGCCGATTCGGCGAGGACGGCGCCATCCAGGGCGTGCTGGACTGGCTGGGCATCCCCTACACCCACTCCGGCGTGCGGGCGTCCGCCCTCGCGATGGACAAACAGGCCGCGAAGGCGGCGTTCGCGGCGGCTGGCCTGCCGGTGGCGCGCGGGCGCGTGGTGGACCTGGCGGAGTTGGAGGCAGCCGACCCCATTCCGCTGCCTTACGTGGTGAAGCCGGTGAACGAGGGGTCCTCGGTCGGCGTCGAAATCCTGCGCGACGGCGACAACCGCCGGGCGGACTTGGCGCGCGGCTGGCGGTTCGGGTCGACGGCGATGGTCGAGGAGTACGTGCCTGGCCGCGAGCTTACGGTCGGCGTCATGGGCGACCGGGCGCTGGCGGTGACGGAAATCGCCAGCGCGGCCGGGTTCTATGACTATGACAGCAAGTACGTGGACGGCGGCTCCCGCCACACGGTCCCGGCGGCGGTTCACCCGGACACCTATGCGGCAGCGATGGACGTAGCGCTGGCGGCGCACCGGGCGCTCGGCTGCCGCGGCGCGTCGCGGGCGGACCTGCGCTATGACGACACCGCCGGCGAGCCTGGGCGCCTCGTGCTGCTGGAGGTCAACACGCAGCCGGGCCTCACGCCCACCAGCCTGCTGCCGGAACAGGCGGCCTACTTGGGCATCGGCTTCCCGCAGCTATGCACGTGGATGGTGAAGAACGCCGCATGTCGCGCGTAGCCCCACCGCCCAACAGCCGCGCGACCGTGCGCCGGACGCCGGCCAAGCCGCCGCGCCCGCTCGACCTGCGGCCCTCGCGCTGGCAGCTCATGCGCCGCCGTCAACGCTGGCTGCTGCGCCCGGCCGCGTGGACCCTGGCCGGCGTCGTGGCGGTCATGGCCGTCGTGGGCCTGGTGCGGACCGTGCAGCCCAGCGCCGCCATCGCGACCTTGCGCGACCGGGTGGGCAAATCCTTGAACCTCGTGGTGCGGGACGTGGTGGTCGAAGGACGGGACAAGACGCCGGAGCGCCTGTTGCGCACCGCCCTTGGCGTGTCGGTCGGCGACCGGATGCTGGACATCTCGATCGAGGGCGCGCGCACCCGGATCGAGCGCCTGACTTGGGTGCAGCACGCGACGGTCGAGCGGCGGCTGCCGGGCACGGTGGTGGTGCGCTTGCAGGAACGACGGCCGTTTGCGGTGTGGCAGACCGGGAGCCGCTTCGTGCTGATCGACCGGGCCGGGCAAGTGGTGGCCGAACAGGACCCGGTGAAGGACGCCGCCGCCTTCAGCACGCTGCCGCTCGTGGTCGGGCCAGGCGCGTCCGATGCTGCGGCAGCGTTGCTGGACCAGCTCGCGGCACAGCCCGAACTTCGCGGCCGTGTGGTGGCCGCGGTCCGGGTCGGCGAGCGGCGCTGGAACCTGCGGCTCAACAACGGTGCCGACGTGCTGCTGCCGGAAGGAGCGGAGGCGGCGGCCATGGTGAAGCTGATGGAGCTGCACGCCACGCAGGCGCTGCTGGACCGGCCGCTCAAGACGCTGGATCTGCGGGCGCCGGACCGCATGGTGGTGCGGCCACAGACGGAGCCGCGCGAGGCGCCCACGCCAACGCCTGGGCCGAGGCGGCCGACATGAGCGACGTGCTGCACCGCCCGCCGGCCGCCGGGCTGCCGGAGAGCTCGCTTCGCGGCATGTTGCCGCCGCCCATGCTGCCGGACGCGCCGATACGGCGGCGCGTGTTGCGGACCGGGCCGTTTGGCGTGCTGGACGTTGGCAGCACCAAGATCACCTGCCTCATTGGCCGGGCCGAGGGCGACGGGGTCCGGGTGACGGGGTTCGGCCACCACCAGTCGCGCGGCGTGCGCGCTGGCGGCATCACCGACCTGGACGCGGCGGAGCACGCGATCCGCCGGGCAGTGGGCGCGGCTGAGGACATGGCGGACCAGCGGCTGCGCAGCGTGGTGGTGAACCTCACCTGCGGCCATCCCACGAGCCGGCTGTTCGACGTGCAGTGGCCAGTCGGCGGCCGTGCGGTGACCGAGGCGGACGTGCGCCGCGTGGTGCAGGAGGGCCGGACCCGTGCCGTGGCCGAGGGCCGCGAAGCAATCCACGCCTTGCCGCTGGGGTTCGAGGTCGATGACACGCCGGGCGTCGGCGACCCGCGCGGGCTGCACTGCGAAACCCTGCGCGCGCGGCTGCACGTGGTGGACGCGGGCTCCACGGCGCTGCGTAACCTGGCGCTGACGCTTGAACGGTGCGAGCTGCACTTGGCCGAACTGGTGAGCGCGCCGATGGCGGCGGGAATTTCGACCCTGGTCGAGGATGAGCGGCTGCTCGGCGTCACCCTGATCGACATGGGCGGCGGCGGCACGGGCATGGCGGTGTTCAGCGAGGGGCACCTGCTGCACACGTCGCAGCTTCCGGTGGGCGGCGGCCATGTCACCAACGACATCGCCCGGATGTTGTCCACTCCGGTGGCGCACGCCGAGTACCTGAAGACGCTTTATGGCAACGCAGAGGGCAGCCCCGATGACGAGCGTGAGATGCTTCCGGTGCCGATGGTGGGCGAGGATGAGCACCACATTGCCCGCCTGCCGCGCAGCCAAGTGGTGCGCGTCGTCAAGCCCCGGCTGGAGGAGACCTTCGAGATGGTGAGAGACCGCCTGGCGAAAACCGGCCTGGTGCACGAGGCCGGCAACCGAGTCGTGCTGACCGGAGGCGCCAGCCAACTGGTGGGCGCGCGGGAGATGGCGGAGCGCATCCTGGACCGCAAGGTCCGGCTCGGCCGTCCGCTGCCGCTCCGGGGCCTGGCGGAGCGGCACGCCGGCCCGGAGTCCGCGACGGCGGCCGGGCTGCTGATCTGGGCGTCAGGCCTGGGCCGCAGCCTCGCCGACGTAGACCTCGGCAACGAACATCCGGCCGGGTGGCTACGGCGGCTCGCAAATTTCTTGCGGGACCGGATTTAACTATGCGGCCCGACCCTGTACTAACGTTTATCCACGCTTAACTGTCACGAACCCGTCCGGGAGGACCTAGTATGACCCTGAACCTCATTGTCCCCGTGCAGAACCACACGGACTTCACGCCGCGGATCACCGTGATCGGCGTCGGCGGCGGCGGGACGAACGCGGTGGACAACATGATCGCGCTGAACTTGCAGGGCGTGGACTTCGTGGTGGCGAACACGGACGCGCAGCAGTTGCAGCACAGCCGGGCGGACCGCCGGGTGCAGCTTGGGCCGCATTTGACGCAGGGACTGGGCGCCGGGGCCAAGCCCGAGATCGGCCGGGCGGCGGCGGAGGAGGCGGCGGACGAACTGATGCGGCACCTGGACGGCACGCACATGGTGTTCATCACCGCCGGCATGGGCGGCGGCACCGGGACGGGGGCCGCGCCAGTGATCGCCCGCATGGCGCGGGAGCGCGGCGTGCTGACGGTGGGCGTCGTGACCAAGCCATTCACCTTTGAGGGCGCCCGGCGCACCAAGGCGGCAGACGCAGGCATCACCGAGTTGCAGCAGTACGTGGACACGCTGATCGTGATCCCGAACCAAAACTTGTTTCGTCTTGCTAACGAGCGCACTGGCTGGCGCGAGGCGTTCAAGATGGCCGACCATGTGCTGTACATGGGCGTGCGCGGCGTGACCGACCTCATGGTTGCGCCGGGCCTCGTGAACCTCGATTTCGCCGACATCCGCACCGTCATGGCCGAGATGGGCAAGGCCATGATGGGCACCGGCGAGGCGGAGGGCGAGAACCGCGCCATCCGCGCCGCCGAGGCCGCCATTAGCAACCCGTTGCTGGAGGACACCAGCATGTCGGGCGCACGCGGGTTGCTCATTAACATCACCGGCGGCGAGGATATGACGCTGTTCGAGGTGGACCAGGCGGCCAACCGTATCCGCGAGGAGGTGGCGGAGGACGCCAACATCATCTTCGGTTCCGCCATCGATGAGAACCTGACCGGCCGGGTGCGTGTGTCCGTGGTGGCGACCGGCATCGACCTGGGCGTGCCGGAGGCCGCCAAGCCGCGGCTGGTGTCGGTGGGCAGCGTGCCCCTGACGCAGCCGATCAACACCGCGCCGGCGCAGCCCACGTCGCACGGGACGTACGCAGCGGCCATCTCCCCCTACGGCGCGCCAATTGTGCCGCAGCAGGTGTCGCCGGCGCAGTTGCTGACGCCACGGTCCGCGCATGACGCCCCGGCTCAACCGCAGCCAGCTTCAACGCAATCCTACGGCCATGCGGCCGAAATGGCGACTGGCATGATGCATGCGCCGGCGCCGCAACGCCCAGCGTCCGCACCGCGTCCAGCGCCCCTGCCGCCGCTCAGCGCGTTGCTGACCAATGGCCCGGCGAGCAGTGCGCCAGCCCAGCCCAGTCCGGCCCGCAGCTTATTGAACATCATGACCGGCGGCTTCCGCGGCAAGCGTCCGGCGGAACCCGAGACGATGGAGCCGCAACGGGCGGAGCCGTCGTTTCCCAGCCAACAGGAACAGCCGCCCCACACTGCCCGGCAACCATCCGCGGACGAAGCCCTGGAGATTCCGGCTTTCCTACGTCGGCAGTCCTCGTAGCCCACCTACGCCCAAAAGCCCTCTCCCGTAAATGGGAGAGGGTCGGAACCCCTTGTTTTATCTCGACAGTGCATCGCAATAAGCCGAAACATTGATTGATTGGCTCTCCTGTTCCACCCCGCATAGGTTCCGCATGGGACGTCAATTTGACGCTCCAAGGATCGATCGAGGACGTAATGGACGGATTGCCCCAGCTCAGCATCGTGGACTCGGAGGCGCGGTCATATACCGTGCCGGCGACGCAGCGCACGCTGAAAAGCGCCATTTGCTGCGTGGGCGCCGGACTGCATAGCGGCCGCCGGGTCGAGGTGACGCTGCGGCCCGCCGCGTCCGGCACAGGGATCGTGTTCCACCGTACGGACGTGGGCGTTCGCCTGGAAGCTAGGTTCGACCGGGTCGTGGACACTAGGCTGTGCACCGTGCTGGCATCCGCTGAACGTCCGGACGTGCGGGTTTCCACGGTCGAGCACCTGATGGCGGCACTGTTCGCGCTGCGGATCGATAACGTGGTCGTTGAGCTGAATGGCCCCGAGATGCCGGCGTTGGACGGCTCCGCTGCGCCATGGCTGTTCCTGCTGGACTGCGCTGGCAGCGTGGCGCTGGACGCGCCGGCCCGGGTGATCGAGGTGCTGCGGACCGTGCGGGCAGAGGACGGCGACGCGTTCGCCGAATTGCGGCCCGGCCGGGCCACTGGGCTGGAACTCGCGGTGTCCATTGACTTCAACGTAGGCGCCATTGGCAGGCAGGCGCTCTCGGTTTGTCTGAACGAGGACACGTTCCGCCGCGGCCTGGCGTCCGCCCGCACCTTTGCGCTGGCGCACGAGATTGCCGGCCTGCGCGCTTCGGGCCTGGCCAAGGGCGGTAGCTTGGACAACGCCGTGGTGGTGGACGGCGACCGCGTGCTGAACCCGGCCGGCCTGCGCATGGCGGACGAGTTCGTGCGGCACAAGGTGCTGGATGCGGTGGGCGACCTCGCGCTTGCGGGTGGCGCGCTGTCTGGCCGGTTCATCGGCCACCGTTCTGGCCATACGCTGAACAACCAGGTGCTGCGGGCGCTGTTCGCCGACTCGGCTAACTGGCGGGAAGCCGGTGCCGACCAGTTCGGAACGGCGCTGCCAGCAGCAGCATAAGCCGGGCTTTCGGCCGCTCTCCAGCGTGCTATAAGGCGCTCGTCATGACCCATCGTCCGGTTGCCACGCTGTTTCGCCGCCTTGCCCCGGGGTTTGTTGCCCTCACCCTTTTGTCCGGATGCGAGACGCTCAGCTCGATAGCGCCTTGGACCGGCAAGGACGCCGATCTTAGGGTCAAGCAGGACCCGACCGCCAAAACGGCTGAACAGCTTTACAACAACGGCGTCGATGCGCTGAACCAGCAGCGTTACGCGACGGCTGTGCAGCAGTTCGATGCGGTCGAGCAGAACTACCCATACTCATCCTGGGCCGTGAACGCCCAGCTTATGCACGGCTATGCCGAGTACCTGCAGAACCGCTACACCGAAGCTATTGGCGCGCTGGACCGCTTCATTCAGTTGCATCCATCCAACTCGAACGTGGCGTATGCCTATTACCTGCGTGCGCTCAGCTTCTATGAGCAGATCGCCGACATCCAACGGGACCAGAAAGGCACCGAGCAGGCGATGGCTGCGTTGCAGGACGTGGTCAACCGTTTCCCCGAAAGCGCCTATGGCCGTGACGCTCGGCTCAAGATCGACCTGTGCCGTGACCATCTTGCCGGCAAAGAGATGGAAATCGGCCGGTACTACCAATCGCAAAAGCTGTATACCGCCTCCATCGGCCGGTTCCAGCGCGTGGTGGACGACTACCAGACCACGAACCATGCGCCTGAGGCGCTGCACCGGCTGACGGAGATCTATCTCACGCTTGGCCTTACGGACCAGGCAAAGCGGTCCGCGGCGGTGCTCGGCCACAACTACCCCGGCAGCCCGTGGTACCAGGATAGCTACGCCAACTTGGCCGACAACGGCATGGCGACGCCGGTGCCCAACGCCACGGCACAGTCTGGCGGGTTCCTGTCACGCACGCTGGGCAGCCTCTTTTAGCGATTCCGTGCTGACGGCACTCTCGATCCGCGACGTGGTGCTGATCGAGCGGTTGGACCTGCGATTCGGTGAGGGTCTCACGGTGCTGACCGGGGAGACCGGGGCCGGGAAGTCCATCCTGCTCGACAGTCTTGGCCTGGCGCTCGGCGCGCGGGCCGAGAGCGGGTTGGTGCGCGTGGGCGCGGAGCAGGCGAGCGTGACGGCGTGCTTCTCGCCGCCGCCGGGCCATCCGGCGCTGGAGTTGCTGGCGGACCAGGGCGTGGCCTTGGAAGACGAGATCGTGGTGCGGCGCGTGGTGTCCAAGGACGGACGGTCGCGCGCCACCATCAACGACCAGCCAGTGGGCGTGGCGCTGCTGCGGCGGACCGGCGCGTTGCTAGTGGAGGTGCAGGGCCAGGGCGACCAGATGGGCCTAGCCGACCCGGCTGGGCACTCGGTTCTGCTGGATTGCTACGGCGTGCCTCCTGCCACCCGCGCCCTGGTCACCACGACGTGGCGCGCCTGGAGGGACAGCGCCGCCCGCCTGCAGGCCGCTCGCACGCTGATCGAGGAGGCGCAGCGGGAAGAAGACTGGCTACGGCACGCAGTCGATGAGCTGTCCGCCTTGGCGCCGCAGGACGGCGAGGAGAACCGGCTGGCAGACGAGCGGCAACGGCTGCAACAGGGCGAGCGCCGGGCCGAGGCGATTGCCTCTGCCCTGTCGGAGATTTCGCCCAAGGACCGCCGCAGCGCCGGCCCGGCGTCTGCGCTGCGCAGCGCGTCGCGGGCGCTGCAGAAGCTGCTGTTGCCGCAGCAGGCGGACGCCGACAACCCGGCCGCCCCGGCCATGGCCGCGCTGGAGCGCGCGGAGGAGGCGCTGGCCGAGGCCGAGACCTTGCTGAGCCGGCTCGCGAACGAGGTGGACGCGGACCCGCGCCTGCTGGAACAGGCGGAGGAACGGCTGTTCGCCCTGCGCGCCGCTGCCCGCAAGCACTCCACAACGGTCGTGGAGCTGCCGGGGCTGTTGGCGTCACTAGTGGAACGCCTGGCCGCGCTGGACATGGGTTCGGCCGAAATCGCGCATCTGGAAGCGCAGGCGTCGGCGGCGCGGGCGGAGTATGTGGCGGCGGCCATCGCGCTCACCGCCGCGCGGGGGCTTGCCGCCATACGGTTGCAGGAGGCAGTGTCTTCGGAGCTGCCGCCGTTGCGGCTAGACAAGGCGCAGTTCGTGGTGGACGTGCGGACCCTGGACGAGGAACGCTGGGGCGCATCCGGCGCGGACAGCGTGCGGTTCCTGATCGCCACCAACCCGGGGCAAACGCCGGGTCCGCTGGACAAGATCGCGTCCGGCGGCGAGCTGTCCCGGCTGATGCTGGCGTTGAAGGTGGTGCTGGTGAGCGGCGGCACGGTGCCGACCCTGGTGTTCGACGAAGTGGACAGCGGCGTGGGCGGCGCGACCGCAGCAGCCGTTGGGGACCGTCTGGCGCGGGTGGCAGACGCGGTGCAGGTGCTGGTGGTGACGCACAGCCCACAGGTGGCGGCACGCGGCGCGGCGCACCTGCGGGTGGCGAAGGACGCGGCGGCGGGCCGGGCCGAAACGCGGGTGCTGCCGCTGGACTTCGGCGCCCGGCGGGAAGAAATCGCGCGGATGCTGGCCGGGGAGACCGTGACGGAGGCGGCGCGGGCGGCAGCGGACAGCCTGCTCGGCCACGCCGCGTGACGGAGGCCGAGGCGGCGGCGGAGCTCGCCAAGCTGGCGGAGCAGATCGCGGCGGCGGACCGGGAGTATCACGCACAAGACAACCCGAGCCTGACGGACGCGGAGTACGACGCGCTGCGCCGACGCAATGCGGAGCTTGAGGCGCAGTTCCCGGATTTGGTGCGGGACGACAGCCCGAGCCGCCGCGTGGGCGCGGCACCCGGCGGCGGCTTTGCCAAGGTGCGGCACCGCGTGCCAATGCTGTCGCTGGAGAACGCGTTCTCGCCTGCGGACTTCGTGGAGTTCGAGGCCGGGGTGCGCCGCTTCCTGATGCTGGCGCCGGACGCTCCGCTGCCGCTGGTGGGTGAACCCAAAATCGACGGCCTGTCGATTTCCATCCTGTACGAGCGTGGCCGCATGGTGCGCGGCGCTACCCGGGGCGATGGGGCGGAGGGCGAGGACGTGACGGCGAACCTCCGCACGATCCCAAGCGTGCCCAAACGTTTGCGTGACCCGGCTCCGGCAATGATTGAGGTCAGGGGCGAGGTGTTCATGACTAAGGCGGACTTCCTGGCGCTGAACGCCGCGCAGGAGGCAGCGGGCCAGCGGCTGTTCGCCAACCCGCGCAACGCCGCAGCCGGGTCATTGCGGCAGCTCGACCCGGCCATCACCGCGAGCCGCCCGCTGTCGCTGTTCGCCTACGCCATGGGCGAGGCCAGCGAGCCGGTGGCGGACACGCACTGGGCGTACTTGGACCGGCTTCGTGAGTGGGGCTTCGAGGTCAACCCGCTGTCCCGCCAACTGGACGGCGCGGCGGCAGCAGAGGCGTTCCAAACGGAGATCGGCCTGACGCGCGCTGGACTGGCCTATGACATCGACGGCGTCGTGTTCAAAGTGGACGACCTCGCGCTGCAACGCCGGCTTGGCTTCGTGGGACGGACGCCGCGCTGGGCCGTCGCATGGAAGTTCCCGGCGGAACAGGCCACCACGGTGCTGCAAGACATTCGCATCCAGGTGGGGCGCACCGGGTCGTTGACGCCGGTGGCGGTGCTGGCGCCGGTCAACGTCGGCGGCGTGTTGGTGACCCGCGCCACCCTGCACAACGAGGACGAAATCGCCCGGAAGGACGTGCGGGTTGGCGACACCGTGGTGCTGCAGCGCGCCGGCGACGTGATCCCGCAAATCCTGCGCGCCCTCCCCGAGCACCGGCCGCTCGACGCCGCGCCGTATGCGTTCCCGGACCACTGCCCCGCGTGCGGCAGCCTCGCCGTGCGTGCGGCCGGCGAGGTCGTGCGCCGCTGCACCGGTGGCCTAGTTTGCCCGGCGCAGGCGGTGGAGCGGCTGTGCCACTTCGTGAGCCGCAACGCGTTCGACATCGAGGGCCTGGGCGAGCGCACCATCCAGGAGTTCTACGACCTCGGCTGGCTGCGCACCCCGTCAGATATCCTCCACTTAGCAAAGCACCGGGCGGAAATCCTGGAACGCGAGGGCTGGAAAGAGAAGTCCGTCAGCAACCTAATGTCCGCCATCGAGGCACGGCGGCGCATCGGGCTTGACCGCTTCATCTACGCGCTAGGCATCCGCCGGGTCGGCGAGACCAACGCCCGCCTGCTGGCCCGGCACTACACCAGCCTGGCCGCATGGCGCACGCAGATGCTGGCGGCAACGACGGTCGGCAGCGAGGAGCGCTCGGCGCTCGGCAGCATCATCGGCGTCGGCCCGGCGCTGGCGGAGGAGCTGGCGGCGTTCTTCACCGAACCCCGCAACCTCCCGGCGCTGGACGACTTGGCGGCGCAGCTCACGGTGGAAGACGCAGCGCCCGCCCGTGCCGACGGCGCGCTGGCGGGCAAGAGCCTGGTGTTCACCGGCACGCTGGAGACCATGAGCCGTCCGGAGGCGAAGGCGCGGGCGCAAGCGCTGGGCGCGCGGGTGTCGGACAGCGTGTCGAAGCGCACGGATTTGCTGGTGTTGGGCGCGGACGCCGGGTCGAAGGCGAAGAAGGCGGCGGAGCTGGGCGTGCGGACGGTGACCGAGGCGGAGTGGCGGGAGTTGGCGGGGCTTTAGCTGGGCAAGGTGGCGTTGACTTTCCTCGTTCCTCTTTGTTGGCACGCGTTATGCAACAAGCCTTTGAGGCCGCTTGCAATTATGGCCGGTTGACCGTTCCATGTCATCGCGAGGAGCGCAGCGGCATGGCAATGACGGTGCGGGATCGTAAGGGCCAAAGCAGAGGGCAATTAGTGTTACGTGTTTACCCGCTAGTCAGAACACCCGCATTTTCCGACGCCATCACCCGTGCCACTCGTTACTGTTGATCGCGCGCGCCTTCCTCGTGCATCAGCCGCGTGCTGAGTGCGATGGAAATGCGTTGCACGATGTCGCTCTGCTCCTTGCCTGGGGGCCGCATCTCTCGGTCAAAGCGCTCCGCCCAGACAATCCGGCCCGACTCTGCCAAGACAAGCTGCGCATTGACGCGCACCATGCCTGTTTCTAGCCGGCGCACGTTGCCCTGAACGACATAGCGTACCCCCAGCTTGCCCCCAACCCATTGCGCATTTGCGATGTGATGGGAGGCTTGCGCCCAGCTGTAACCAATCACGACGACATTTCCGAGACGCGATAGATCTGTCGTCAGATCGTCGGCGATAGCGTTCGCGAATTCGTCTTGCGCGGCGTTGCCGGAGAAGGTGGCGAAGGGCAGCACGACCAAGGATAATTCGGGCGCGTGCCTCATACCCATACTCGGCAGCGCCGTCAGAGCCTGGCGAGCATCAATCGCAAGCGGGCCCGGGCTCACGGTCACCCAACCCGCGACACCGCTCGCGAGCAGCGCCGTGCCGACCACCACTCCCCATCCGCGACGCAAAGCCGGGGTCTGCACGCGCCACGTCTCGACCGCCTGGCGCACCCCTATCGCGTCGCTCCCGTGCGGGCGCATGACGTAGGCCTCCACTGGGCGCCCTATGTTCTTCAGCGCTAGAAATCCCAGCGGCTCGAAGTCAGCATTCACCTTGTCCCGTACCTGGTCGCACACAGCGCGCGAAACGCATACCGAGCCTGGTGGGCAAGCGGCTTGCAGGCGGGTGGCCACGTTCACCCCCTCACCGTGCACCTCTGCCCCGTCTGATAGGACGTCAGCGACCGTCACGCCCACGCGATAGCGTATAATCCTGTCCGTAGACTCCGCTGCCTCGCGTGCTGCCAGCGCTCGCTGGAAGCTGAGCGCGAAACGCACCGCCATGATAGTGCCGCGGAAAACGATGAGTGCGCTGTCGCCAGCCGTATTCACCACGCGCCCGCCGGCTTGCGCAACCATGGGCCGCAACAGTCCGTCCCGCACCGCTCGCAACCGAGCAACCGTGCTGGCCTCATCCAGGCCCATGAGCCGGCTGTAGCCCACCATGTCCACGTGCACGACCGCAGCCAATCGCACGCTGTCCGGCACCGGGGTGACGCGAACCGGCTCCGGGGCGGGCGTATCCTGCGCTTTCATACAGCCTCGCAAAACGGCGTTGACCCACCGCTCAAAACCTATGGTGACTCGAGTCGAAAGTGTAAAGAGGACGAGCGGCGGTGCTGCAGCGACATGCTACTGCTGGTCCGACGTATCGGAAACAATTGATGCCATCCAACTCTAGTTCGCCCACACAGCGCGATCAGCAACAAGCCCCCGATCACGCTGGTTAATCGGTCAGGGACACATGGCCCGACCTGACCGAGATGCCCTGGAAGCGGTCCCGCCGACCGGTCCAACGATGGGGAGCAGTTCAGTCTCCCGACACTGCGGTGATTGAACGCGCCGCGGCGTTAGGGGCGCAAATCCTCAAGACTCCCCTCATTTCTAGATTGCACGAACATTTCGCCAAAGACTGGCTGTGCCGCCAGCATCTGCGCGAACTGTTTGATCAAAGGGCGTAGTCGCAGTCTGGGCATGGTGGGAATGAGTTCGTGGAGCATGCTGCCCTGGCGAAACAGCGAGTGGGTGCGTCGCTTGGTCGTGTTGGACTTGAGATGCCGGTCATAGCCGAGCGCTTCGCCCGCCGCGCCGAGCAAGGTTAGCAGCACGACGGCGAAGGCGTTGATCAGCCACAAGCGGTCGCGCCGGTCGGGAGTGCTGACGTGCATCGCGCTCATCCCCATGCCGAAGCGCAGGTCTTTCGTGTCACGGAACGCGCCCTCGATG